>CAYQPF010000043.1:0-32518 GCA_964419225.1 uncultured Candidatus Cloacimonadota bacterium
TATAACATCCAATCCACCTACTTCACCAAGCCAGTTCGCATGCATACCGGTAACCTGTGGCGTCCGGTTAAATGCCATCGCCCCTGGATTCCAGTAACCGGCTAATCCGTCATCAACCTGAGCTACATATGCTTCTGCCATACCTCCAGGTCGTGAACCCGGCTCAATCAACATAAATATAACACCCGCCTCCGATACTCCATATACAATTGACGGTATTATTAATACCATAGAAAAAATTAACATTATTACTTTCGATTTTATAGATAACATAATTCCTCCGCTACATATATTTTAGAATTTAATGTGGTAACAATTAATTGTGGATTCCCTCCAAAGAATGGTGCCGAAGGCCGGACTCGAACCGGCATGAGCTTGCACTCGGTGGATTTTGAGTCCACTGCGTCTACCAATTTCACCACTTCGGCTATAAGTTTATAAATAAATTTTTGACTTATTTTAGTCAAGCCTTTTTTCCCATATTCTCTTCTTTTTTTCACTCTATATCCATTATAACGGGATTCCTTTTATTATGTTTCACTTTATTTTTATTTTATTCCACTTTTCTGCATTTTTCTAATGTCTAAAATGCCGCGTGCCTGTAACAATCATACATATTCCATGTTCATCGCATGCATCTATAACTTCCTGATCAAATTTTGATCCTCCCGGTTGAATAACCGTCTTTATCCCGTTTACTGCCAGTATATCTATACTGTCCCTAAATGGGAAGAATCCGTCTGATGCACAGATAGAACCACTGAGATCATGCTTAAATCTACGAGCCTTCTCTAATGATATCTCCATTGAATCAATCCTGCTCGTTTGCCCAATCCCCAATCCTACGGTCGCTCCTCCCTTCGTTAAACATATCGCATTGGATTTCAGGGTCTTCACACAATTCCAGGAAAATACTAAATCCGATAATAACTTCTCATCCAATTTCACCTTCGTTACACAATTCCAACTCTCCACATTATCCCTCTTCATATCAGACTGCTGAACCAACAATCCGCTTAAAGCTGATACATATGTTAATTCCGTAGCCATCCTGTTCAGCTTCTCTGTATCAAAAAGAATCAGTCGTCGGTCTTTTTTCTTTTTCAAATAATTCAATACCGGTTCCGAAAATGCAGGTGCAATAATTATTTCTGTAAATATCTCATTGATCTTCTGGGCTGCCTCCATATCCAAATCTCTGTTTACTACCACTATCCCGCCATAAGGAGATAAAGGATCTGTAGAAAAAGCATGTTCATATGCTGTCCTCAAATCTACTGCCTGACCTATTCCACATGGATTAGTGTGTTTCAAAATAGCAACCGTGGGAATTTCATTAAATCTGTATATTGTTTTCAATGCAGCATCAATATCCAAAATATTATTGTAAGATGGTAACTTGCCATGGATTACATTGATTACATCTGATTTAGCATAAAAAGAGGCTAATTGATGTGGATTTTCTCCATAACGTAATTCTATCTTCTTCGGAAATGATACTTGCGCTGCTTCTGGAACCGGGAAATCTAACTCCCGGTTAAAATAATTGGAGATAATTGTATCATAATTTGCCGTATGTTGATATGCCTTAAGTGCCAGTCTTTGCCTGGTCTCAAATGATGTATTTCCCGTTTCTGTGATCTCCGCTAATACTTCCGGAAAATCAGAATTATTTACGATCACAGTAACATATTTATGATTCTTAGCTGCAGACCTGATCATTGCCGGCCCGCCGATATCAATATTCTCAATTATTTCCGCATAATCATCAGTTCTCTGGATCACTTCCTCGAAAGGATAAAGATTCACTACTACTAAATCAATAAAATCTATATTTTGTGCTTCTTTCTGAATGATATGTTCTGGATTGTCCCTGTCCACAAGGATTCCACCGTGTATCATCGGATGAAGCGTCTTTACCCTCCCATCAAACAACTCCGGAAAATGCGTTATGTCCGAAACCTGGATAACCGGCACATCATTTTCAGACAAGTATTTGGCTGTCCCGCCTGTTGATATGATCTCAAACCCGTTCTTTACTAATTCCACACATAAATACAAAATCCCTGTTTTATCAAAAACACTAATCAACGCTCTTCTCTTCATCTCTTTCCTCTTATTGTTTCAATACTGTGTCTATTTTTTCAATTGTCATGCCAATTCTCTCTTTCAAATATGGTATATCTGCAATGGTACTCTTTACCATTTTGCTGGTATAGGTCACAGAATTTGTAATCTTCTGCTTCTGTACCTTCTTTACTTTCAACTTCTTTAAACTCGGTTGCCTGATCTTTCTAAACTCTGTCTGTAATGAATCTAATTGATTCACAATATCACTTAATTCCGTCTTTAATAATATAAGAGAATTATTTAACTCCCGCTGCATTTTGTAACTATCTTCCAGCTTTTTCAAATTCTTCTGTGCTAAAATTATACTGTGCTTTGTCTTATCCACCTTCTGGTAAACTCTGAAACTGCTGTTTATATAATTATCGTAGGTTTTTAACCCCGTCTTTTCAGGCTTTTGATAATCTTTCAGAGGATTAGAACTTACTTTCGGTTCTTCCTCCTTGTTTACAGCAACGGCAGGTTTTTCACTGCCTGCCGATGTTGTATTGGAAACTTCTTCTTTATTAACTTTATTCTCACTGCTGGGTGATGTCCCGGGGATTATTTTCTTGATCCTCTTTTCATAACCTACTGCTTCATAAAAATGCTTGAACTGATTTATCTCCTCCGGACTCTCAGGCTTTTCCTTGTTGTAAATATCTACAACTATCTTGAACAACCCATCCTTAAACTTGAAGTTCTCTGCATAAAAAACTTCCTTACAAATGATCTTGATCTGCAAGTCCTGGCCCCATTGTGTCACTGATAAATTGGAAATAACCCTGTTCGATTCATCCAGTGCCAAAGGTAATAAACTCTTATTCTTCGTACACTGAGGTATAAGAATTATAAGCTCTTTCTCATCTGAATTCGAAGTTACTGAATAATTCGTCTCCTTGTCAAAAACAAAAACAACCCTGTCTATGATCTCATAATCAGAATAATAAATATGTTTAAGTATCGACTTCGCTCCCAGTGATATTGCCAAAAGCAAAAACAGAGTTAAAACCACATATTTTTTCATATTACCTCGGAAGAAAAGGACGGTTTCCCGTCCTAAACTCTTTTTAAATTAAAGTAAACAGTTTTACCATTGATATCCCAGGATTTCATACTCTCATCAACAGTATCTTCCCTGAAAATCTTATCAGTTAATGTTTCACTTTGTATATATTCACCAAATTTATTAAATACATTCTCTATCTCTGCATCGCCACAATAGAAGATCAGTATCCTGTCCATTATATTAAAATTCAACTCTTTCCTCGTAAACTGAACCTTGTTTACCAACTCTCTCGCATATCCTTCCAGTATCAGCTCAGGAGTTAATACCGTATTCAATGCTACAAATGCATCCTTATAAGTCTCAAAGACAAAACCCTCTTTACTCTTTATCGAAACCATTACATCTTCTTCAACTAAACTGAATACACCAGACTCTGTGCTTAATTCAAACGGATTATTCCTCGCAAAACTTGCTACCATCTGATTGGCATCAGCATTCAGCAACCCATTCGTGATCGCTTTCATTTCTTTACTGTATTTCGGTCCCAAAATTTTGAAATTAGGCTTTATCTCATATTTTACCAAATCATCCTGCGGGGATATATATAAAATCTCTTTTACATTGATCTCTTCCTTGATCAGATCCTCCACCCGCTCTGTGATATATTGAAACTTCTCTGGAATACTTAAAGCCTGCAAGGTCTGTCTGACCTTGATCTGACAGGTATTTCTCGCTGCTCTGCCTAAAGAAACCAAATCTATCACGATCTGCATTTCCTTCTCCAGTTTCTTATCTATTAATCCATTGTTTACTTTCGGATAATCTGCTAAATGCACACTCTCTTCTCCGGTTAAATTACAATAAATCTCCTCTGATAAATATGGTGCAAACGGTGCTATCATCTTACATAAAGTCGTCAACACCTGATAAAGCGTCAAATAGGCATCCTTCTTATCTGCATCTAGCACCAAAGACCAATATCTTCTCCTGCTTCTGCGGACATACCAGTTACTCACCTCATCCTGGACAAAATTCTGAATTGCTCTTAAAGAACGGGTAAAATCATATTTCTCATTATTATCACTTACTTCTGCTAAAACACTGTTCAGCCTCGAGATGATCCATCTGTCTAAATCCAGTGTCTGTGGTTCAGTCTGTGTATAATCCAGAGCATTAAATCCATCAATGTTAGCATAGGTCGCATAGAATGAATAAACATTCTTCAAGGTTCCAATAAACTTACTTACAACTTCCTCTACTCCCTTCACATCAAACTTTGTCGGGACCCAGGGTGGACTTACAACCAGTAAATACCAACGGATTGCATCTGCCCCATACTGTTGCATCAGTTCCATAGGATTGATCGAATTGCCCTTACTCTTACTCATCTTCTGACCATTCTTATCCAGAATCAGATCATTCACCAATACATTCTTATAAGGAGATACTCCCTTTAAAATGGTCGAAATTGCCAATAATGTGTAGAACCATCCTCTGGTCTGATCTATGCCTTCACAAATAAAATCTGCCGGAAAAAGTTCCTTTTCGAATATATCTGCATTCTCAAATGGATAATGCCATTGCGAAAATGGCATCGAACCACTGTCAAACCAACAGTCAATCACTTCTGTCGTACGTATCATCTTGCTCTTACATTTCGGACAATCAATTATTACGTTATCTATATATGGTCTGTGTAATTCTATGTTTTCAGGCACTTCTGTCCCATCAGTCATCCTGCCCTTTTTTCTCAAATCAGCTATCGAGCCTACGCTCTCCAACTGCCCGCATTCTTCACATACCCAGATATTTAAAGGCGTACCCCAAACACTGGTTCTGCTCAATTCCAATCCAACATTGGTCTCGAACCACGCCCCAAATAACTTCTCTCCCACATATCCGGCATCCCAATTAACCTGACTGTTATTGTACAAAATTTTCTCTTTATACATACTCGTCTTGATGTACCAGGTTGTTGTTGCATAATAAATCAATGGGGTGTCAGATCTCCAACAGAAAGGATAACTGTGGATTATCTGTGCTCTCTTATATAATAAACCTCGGTCTTTCAGATTCTTGATGATTCCCTTGTCTGCATCTTTCACAAACAAACCCTGCCAATCCGTGATCTCCTCTGTAAACTTGCCCGCATCATCTACCGGTTGAATAAATGGTAAATTATTGGCCATTCCCAATGTATAGTCATCCTGACCAAATGCCGGTGCAGTATGCACTATACCGGATCCGTCCGTCATAGATACATAATCAGCACAAACTAAATAAAATGCCTTCTTGTCCGGTTTGATAAAAGGAAACAGCTGTTCATATTCTCTAAACTGTAAATCAATTCCCACTATTTCTTCTAAAAAACTGTAATCTCCATCCAATACACTTAATCTTTCTTTCGCTAAGATTAACTGCTCTCCATTATGAAGTACTTTTACATACTTCTCATCTGGATTGACTGCTAATGCCACATTTGATATTAAAGTCCAGGGTGTGGTCGTCCAAGCAAGATAAAAAGTATTCTCCTCATCCACTGCTTTGAACTTCACAAATACCGAAGGATCTTCCACATCTTTGTAACCCTGTGCTACTTCGTGACTCGATAACGGTGTTCCGCAACTCGGGCAATAAGGTACTATCTTATAGCCTTTATAAATCAGGTCTTTCTTGAAAAAATCATTCAATATCCACCAGATAGTCTCTATATAATTATTGTCCAATGTGATATAAGGATTATCCAAATCGATCCAATAACCCATCGTCTTCGTCATTTCCCGCCATTCTTTCTCATAAGAAAATACAGAATGCTTACACTCAGTATTAAACTTCTCGACTCCGTATTCTTCAATTGACTTCTTATCACTCAGACCTAACTTCTTCTCAACTTCTATCTCAACAGGCAATCCGTGAGTATCCCAACCGGCTTTCCTTTTTACTTGATATCCTTTCATCGTCTTGTAACGGCAAACACTGTCCTTGATCGCTCTCGATAACACATGATGTATCCCGGGCTTGCCATTCGCTGTCGGAGGTCCTTCAAAAAACACAAACCGGGGTGAACCATCCTTCGCTGTTATCGATTTCTCTGATACTGAACTCGTCTCCCAATATTCTCTGACCCTCTTCTCAAAATCAGCAGGTTTCTCTTTTAAATCCATTAACTTATACATTATGACTCCTGATTTTCCTCTGGATTTCCTTCTCCATTACCTTCTTCCAGCATCTCTTTAAAATCCTCGTGCAATTCAGGAGTTGCAATTACATACTCTTTCCAAGCTTCCATAGCTTTATCCATATCTACACATTTGGGGCAAATTATCAGTAAATTTTCTTGATTCACTCCTATATATGCACGATCATAACAATGATCACATCTTTTTTTCTTACGGCTGCTATAGGCTATTTCCTTCGCCTTTTCCAAATGCTTCTCAGCTAAAAACATACAGAGACTCCTTTAAAAACTATTTTTTGCTATTCTTTTAAAATTACTAATTGGTGTCAATCATAATTTGATCCATCCCCTTAATTCTCCATCTTGTCCAACTCTCAACTCTCAACTATCAACTCTGTCAAACCCGTCTGACATGTCCGACAAGTCCGATCTATCAGACTATTCTATCTTTTTCAAAATTTCTTAACTTTTTTGTTGCTCTACTTGTAAAAAGTGTTTATCATATAAATAAATAAATACTATTAAGGGGGAATATATGTCTCACATCGAATTAAATGATGCAAATTTTGAAAATACCATCGCTACAGGAATTACTCTGGTTGACTTCTGGGCTCCTTGGTGCGGTCCCTGCAGAATGCTCGCTCCTACTATTGATGAAGTTGCTAAAGAAGCTCCGCATGTTAAAGTTGGTAAACTTAATGTGGATGACAGCCCGGATATCGCTGCTAAATATAATGTTATGAGTATCCCGACAATTATCTATTTCAAAGACGGCAAACCTGCCTTCCAATCCGTCGGCGTTGTCAATAAACAAACTATCCTGACTAAATTGCAATCTCTTTAATCGATTGCTCTCCTATAAAAAAAAGGCGAACCACCAGGCTCGCCTTTTTTTAAATATCTATTCTCTCCCACTGCCCACTGCACACTGCCTAACTGCCAACTCTCTCCTTAGTACTTGCCTGCGGGTTTCAACATCATTCCAGGTCTCCTTTCACTCCCCTCTCTTCGCAAGAGAGGGGCCGGGGGTGAGTTCTTTTTTTCTCTCTACTGCCTACTGCACACTGCCCACTTTCTCCTTACAGCAATCTCGCAAGTAACGATTTCCTCACCTTTATCGCCCGGTGCGGACAAAATTCATGACAACACAAGCACTTAATGCATTTGCCCTTCCGGATCTTCAATCTGTCTTTCACATCTTCTATCGCCTGTACAGGACAACTCTTCTGACAAATCCGGCACTTAACACACTTAATGTCAAGTATCTCAGGATAAGCAGAAAATAACCTCGAAAAAACCTTGAATACAGCATTCGGAACAATTTTAAGAAAATTATATCTGCTTCGCACAATTTTTATATTCACATCCTGATAAACAAATCTCCGATACTCTTCCTTTATCTCAACATTGGATATGTTCAAATCAGATCGTCCTTCTAAAATATACCCCATTTCCTCTTTTTGGAAACCCATCATACCAGCTGCAATATAATCCAAAGCAGGAGCATCCTGACTGACAAATATCCTATGAAATTCATATGACTGCCCTGCCGAGGGTCCTTCCCCCTGCATCCCGATAACTCCATCCATAATATTAACCACTATTTTGTGTTCTACAGCTCGATAAAGATCATTCAATAAACCGGAAAAACTGGCATAGTCAGGATAATACTTGTGATACTCTGATTTTTTTATTCCCGGAATCAATCCAAAAAGATTCTTGATAGCTCCTGTATATAACATCAATGAATGTGTCTTGTACTTAGGAAGATTGATTATTGCATCGATTTTATTTATGATCGGATCAAAATACAAAGACTCCCCACCTTTTCTCTCAACTGTTTCTATTCCATTCTGACCAAACTGCAGCCAGTTAATTTTATATTTATCTACAAGATCCCGTATCCCTGTCTTTTTCAGCACCGCTTCATAAGGAATTGTTCCACCGGGACTGTCAGCTATATATATGGTTTTACCCATTTCCTGTAAAATTACGATAACTGCTTCTATTATTACCGGGTGAGTTGTCACATTCTTTTCAGGCTCAAACGCTCCCAGTAAATTTGGCTTCAGTAAAACTGACTGAACTACCTCCAAAGCCTTTAATACACCTAATTCTGCCAAACTTGTACTCAATTTTGCCACAATTTCAGTTAGCTTGTAACTTCCCTGCTCGATTATATCTACTTTATACTTCACATCTCCACCCTCTTTTACTGTCCACTAATTTTCCCAATTTCACCAATTACTTAAGTAAAACTCTCTTGATCAGTGCAAATCGTTGTTGATCAGTGGCTAAACTCTCTTTCTCCTTTCCATTAGTCCCAATTCGCATAATTCGTGGTTAACCTCCGAAAAACGTCTCTTCCCTTCCTTATACATATTTCTTCCGATCTGTGTCTGTCTGCCTAATCTGCGTCATCTACGTTCTATTAAGCATCACTTTCGACTTTCTCAATTGTCTATCTTATATGGCTCAGAATACACCTTTTTTTCTGTAATAATTGCCTTAATCAATTTATGCGGTGTCACATCAAAAGCAGGATTATAAGCCGGAAAATCTGTTTTAGTAATAGATTTACTACCGATCTTCAAGACTTCTGTACTCTTCCTGATCTCTATTGGTATCTCAGTACCATCATTTATATTGCGGTCAATCGTTGATTCCGGTGCAATAATAAGAAATGGAATATTGTGATACTTAGCCAATACTGCCAGGTTATAAGTGCCGATCTTATTGGCAGAATCTCCATTTCTTGCGATTCTGTCAGCACCTGTTATAACAAAATCGACACCTCTTTCTTTCATGACATGAGCCGCCATATTATCAGAGATGATCGTAAAGGGTATATTTTCTTTGTCCAATTCCCACGCAGTTAATCTGCTTCCCTGTAACAATGGCCGGGTTTCGTCCACATAAACATGAATTTTAGCTGATTTACTCAGTTCTTTAATCACACCTAAAGCAGTCCCGCTTCCAAAAGTTGCCAGACTCCCTGTATTACAATGGGTCAATATACTGTATTCTGTTTTGCCGGGGAAAAGTGTTTTAATGTGTTCTACCCCCTTCTCAGACATTGTTTGACAAACCTCTGCCTCCTGGGCGACCGAAGCATGCAGATACTCCTTTACCTGCTCTTTATATTCAGCAAAGTCAGCAGAACTTCCCAATAGAGTTCTTAAATACCGGGTTGACTTAAATAAATTCACAGCTGTAGGCCGACTCTGTTCTATCTCCTCCAAAATCTTCTCAAAGTAACTCTTATAATCCCTAAGTTTCTTTTCCGTCAAAGTTGATAAATACATTGTTGCAGTAGCAGCTATTCCGATCAGAGGTGCTCCCCGTACTTTTAACTGCTTGATCGCCGATATCAGCTTACGGTAATCTGTGATTACTAAATAGATCTCTTTATGTGGCAATAAGGTCTGATCCAATATCCTTACCGAATGTCTGTTTATGATTATCGATTTGATCATGTTTTCGACTCCTAAATTTGTTTGAATTCCACTGCTCACTAATACCCAATCTGGACAAGCCAGAACCCAAAAAAGTAAATTGTAAAATCCCTACTCTGTGTTCTCTGTGAACCCGTGAGATACATTCCGAATCCTTCTTTCCATCTGCCGTCCATAAAGTCCATTTAGTCCATACAGTCCATTTTGACTTTTAATATTTTGTCAAAAATGAAAGAATCTTAATTGTAAAGTACTGACTACTATTCTTCATCTGTGCCTATCTGCTCAATCTGCGTTATCTGCGTTCTATTAAGCGTCTCTAACCACTTAATAATTATAAAAACTGAGCGTCTCCATCAATTGTTCAAAATCAAAGGGCGAAATCAAAAAATTATCAACTCCCATCCGCATAGCCTCTATCAATATTGCGTACGAAGGTTTATCAGATGTCATGATTACAATCATTTCCGGATAAAGTGTTTTGGCTCTTTCTACTATCTCAAAACTCTTGATATCAGTCAAATTTGTGTCCAGCATAAGGCAGTCAAATGTTGTATTCTCCAGTTTCCTTAAAGCCTGGGTACCATTTATCACAGGTTCCACACTTATTTCCAAATTGTTGAGAGATTCTGCGATAGACCGGTTAAAACCAGTAACCGCATTGACCAGGAGAATGCTCTTAATTATTGTTGTCTGTGTTTTCATCATATACTCTGGAATAATTTTTCATATTAATAACCTTCTTTTGAAACCTGTAATCAATAAAAAGAGAATTTTTTTGATAGTCGTATTCGACTGTCACTTTGTTAGGATTATTCTTAATACAAGCAGGGGTGTATTTTCTTAGGAAAAAATGGGTCTTACCACTCTGCAATGCTTTAAAAATCCTGATGTTTGCTTTCTTTGTCTCATTTTTTAGAGCATTTATATTAACCGTCGGTATTTTCTTCGCCGCATAATAGAATTTGATTGATTTATACAGTATCCAGCCGGATAAAATGACCAGTACAAAAATGACCACCAAAAAAAATGTAATAATTAGTATATACATATCAGAACAAATCCTGAATAATCCTGTCTATATTAACCTCATTAAAAGGATATCTTACTATCTGATAATCCATTTTCTCTGAAGCTTTTCCTGTTTGACCTCCAAAATCCTGAATATTAACATTAACTTCGGTTAAGGGATTTTTTAATAATTTTTCTCCTAATCCGGTAGAAATATTCTTACTCTGATGCGTAACATTGAAATTATGATTCAAAATTGCCAATACAGGTGCTATTGTATCAAGGTTTGTATTCCTCAAAACAATTAATAACGTCTTCTTGTAACTCAGTACAAAAAGCATATCAGATATTGTATCCCATTTAAAATCCTGATTCTTTATAGGAAAATTACTTATATTTACTGATAAAAAGGTAAGACTCTGTTCGGTTTTGATATATTCATTTGCCATATTCCTCAAATAATGCTCAAAAAAATCTTTGTTTACACAATTTTGATTTACAACCAATGTCTCCTTTGAACTCAAATACAACACTTCTATCAAATCATCAACATGTTTATGCCGCATTTGATGCTGCGGAAATGCCCGGTATAAAAGATTCAAAACATTTTGCTCTATAAATGGATAGTTCAAAAAGAAATCTGCTCCTATCCTGATAGCTCTTACTTTTTGATTCGGTGCTGTATAAAAACCCCCAATAAAAATTATCTTCAATGTCGGATACAACACTCGTAACTGTTGACATGCATCATAACCATTCTTATTCTCCAGCATCGTGGGAATAAATACCAAAGATGCATTCGAAATCTTCATCCCAAAAAGATCGAACATACTTTTATATACTATGAATTGTACCCTGTAATGCAAATTCTTCTTAAGAAGATCTACTAAATTGTCTGAAAGATCAGGTACATAAATTGTCTCCAAATCCTTCAAATCAAGCTTATCAAACTCCTGCTTCTGCTCAAAAGTCCTTAATGTCTTATGCGATATTAGATCAAAATTCAAACTGAATAAAACAATATCTGAATTTGATACTGAATAATTTAAATAATTCTTATTCTTGTCATGTAGATTATAATTCAGATTAAATGTCCCAATCGAAATTCTGTCCAACTCCTTCCGAATTTTACTTGTCAGACTTAATACTCCTAACAAAATTATCGAATCCACATTCTTCAGGAAAAAACTAAATCTGTTGAATGAAGCAAAACTCTCTTCTGTAAATACATCTGATAAGAAGGGATATGCACTGTCAAATATGATACGGCCTGGATTTATCTCCTTGATATACTCTTTCAGATCGTTCAGAACATAGGATAAATTATTGGCTATATGATAAAGAGATGCTGTCTCTGCCGGTATCTCCAACAAGTATAACTGCTCTTTCGCTAAATAAGCTGTCAAATTGATCCCCAAAAAAGACGCTTCTTCTATTATACTCTGTATCTGTTTATTGGTTATGTAAATACATGTCTCATTATTTTTTAATCCTTCCAACGCAAAATGCAGAGAAAAAAATGTCAATAACCTCTCTTCATTAGAGTTAAAAACATATATCCCCTTATCTCCCATATTTTCAAGATTTTCATCAATACAATTTATTCCGAATTTACTCATATTCTGTACTCTATCCATTTGCTTTGTTCTAAACCAAAAACTGAAGTAAAACCTATAGCCCTGATTATTTCCAGTACTGGCTGATATGGAGAATTGAAATCTCTCAAATGATGACTGTCGGATCCGATAGTTATCAATTTACCCCCCATTTCCTTATATAATCTTAAGATGCCTGCATCCGGCAGGACTGTTCTACATGGCTTGAATAAACCTGAATAGTTTATTTCCAAGGCAATTTCCTTATAAATCAAATTTTTAAATATTTCTTTAATTATGTCAATAGAATTTCTTTCATCTGGCAAATTTGTTAAATATCTCTTGTAAATTCCCAAATGCCCCAAAATATTAAAATTGCCATATTCAACTAATTTCAGGTTCTCCTCATAATAATCTCTGATATCTTTGGCAGTTAAATCAAAATTAAGCGGTACCGATACATTTCTCGTTCCTTCTAAAACATGGATCGAAGCAATCTTCAACTCCGGAGGATAATCAGCCAAAACTAAATCTGCCAAATCATGATTCAGATGATACTCCCCTAATTCCACTCCAAAAACAATTTTAAGTTTGTCTTCATTCCCTCTGATACAAGAAACCTTATCATAATACTTCCTTAGTGAAGGCAAACCATATTCGGATAACTCCGAAGGTAAAAAATCAAAATGCTCTGTAATGGCAATTTCATCATAACTATTCTGCCTCGCTGCCTCTACCAGATCCTCCAGTTTAAGATTACTGTCTGCACTAAAATCCGTGTGTAAATGATAATCAATTTTATACATGTTCTGCTGAAGCAAATAAAGCAGCTCCAAGTGCTCCTGTAATACTGGGGTTCGGTGTAATCAACAGATTTGTGTCGAAAACCTCTCCCAGTGCTCTGATTATTCCTTTATTATTGGCGACTCCCCCCGTAAATACAATGCTTTTATGCCTTATAGATGTACTTAACATGGATTTGATCCGCTTCGCCAATGCCACAAATACCCCTTTAATAATATCTTCCTTCCTCATTCCCTGTGAAATAAACTCCACTATCTCTGACTCTGTAAACACTGCACAAGTACTGGTAATACTTATTTCTTTCTGATAGTCCAAATCTAAATTACTCAAAGTTCTGATGTCTGTATGAAAAAATGATGCCATTAACTCCAGAAATCTTCCCGTCCCCGCTGCACATTTATCATTCATAATAAAATCTACTGTCCTGCCATCTTCCAATATAATTACCTTAGAATCCTGGCCACCAATATCTATGATTATATCTGCCTGAGGATAATAATAAAGCACTCCCCTGGCATGACATGAAATCTCTGAAACACTCCGTGTACTGTTAGGAAAAATATCTTTGCTATAACCTGTCGTAAAAATATTCCCTACCAGTACCTGCTCATTTGCTTTTATCAACTGATTATATTCTTCCCACGCTGTCTCCTGCGGGATAATCCCTGTTGTCACGATCTTCTCCGCCACAATTCTGCTCTCAGCTTTATCAATAATAACGATCTTCGTCGTCCTCGATCCAATATCTATTCCGGCAGAATGAATGCTCATAAATCCCTTTTTAATCCTGCATAAGCACTGTGATTATGTATCGACTCAAAATTCTCTGATTCTATCTCAAATCCGAGAATCCTCTTGTCCTTAGTCAAAATCACCGTCAAATCCCGCACAATATCCTCTACAAATAAAGGATTTTCATATGCTTTCTCTGTAACAAACTTTTCATCTTCCCGCTTTAACAGTGAAAAAAGCTCACAACTCGCCGATTTCTCCACATATTCTATCAATTCTTCCAACCAGACAAATTCCTTGTATTTCACTTTTAAAGTAACAATTGACCTCTGATTATGAGCTCCATACTTACTGATCGCCTTCGAACAGGGACATAAACTCGTTATTGGCACCTTCACCCCGATAGTCATGACAAACTCATTGTTCTGATCTATTGAAGCTTCAAAAAATGAATCATAAGACATGAGTGAGGTTATCTTGGAAACAGGTGCTGTCTTCTTGATAAAGTACGGAAACCTGATCAATGTATATGCTGCTTCAGCCTTGAGCCTCTTCTTCACTTCTTTTAAAAACTCATCAAGCTTGGTTATGAAAGTGTCCTCATGGTAGTGATTCAATACTTCGATAAACCGGCTCATATGTGTGCCTCTCTGACAATGAGCCAGTTCCACAAATATATCCAACTCGGCCACTGTATGCTGTATGTTATTTGCTCTGTCTTCAACTATGATCGGATATTGAATTCTTTTTACTCCCACCTTATCAATGGTGATCTTTCTCTTATCTGTCTGACTTTGGATATCAATTTTATTCATATAATTTTACCATATATTTGGAAAAGTTTTTTGATTGGATTGATTTAATCTTTCCTTTTTCTTCATAAAAAATGATTGCTTCGGTCCCCGGGAATTGCTCTAATAATTCTATCGCTTTCTTATGCTCCATCACAAACAAGGTGGTCGATAAACCATCAGCCAAAGTTGCCGTTGGTGCGATTATTGTTACTGACATCGTCCCCTCGGAAGGCATCCCTGTCTTGGGATTTAAAATATGATGATATCTCTTTCCTTTGACTTCAAAATATCTTTCATAATCCCCCGATGTAGCTACTCCCCCATTTTTAATCTTGATCTCCCCAATCAAACTGTCCTTCTTTCTGGGATGTACTATTCCAACTGAATTGTTCTTTGTAAATCCGAAAGTACGGATATTGCCCCCGGCATTTACAAATCCGGATACGGCTCCATTCTTCTGTAAATACTCCATTGCTTTATCTACAATATACCCTTTGGCGATACTGCCTAAATTTATTTTCACTCCCAATGGTTTGGTTAAATAATTATTGCTGATTAAAATTCTGTTGAAACCCACATTTTGCAATGCCATTTTGATAGAATCAGAAGATGGAACATGAGCTCGGTCATATCTCCAAATATCTGTCAGTGTGCCCACAGAAACATCATAAAGTCCGTTACTCTTCTGATTCAATTCTCCTGCTAATTCAAACATTTCTAATAACTCTGGATCTATGGGAATACTGTCCTTGATACTATTATTTATTTTTGACAACGCACTGGAAGAATCAAAATAGTTGAATTTGTCATTATACGACTGAATAAGACTAAACGCATTACCTATGAGTGCATTGACATTCTTGCTCTTGGAAGTTACAGAAATCTCTGTGAAAGTATCCATGACAATCTTCGTTTGTGAATCTGTGTAAGTACGATGCTGGTAGCGATAAACCCCTACTCCTAAAAGTGCGACAATAAAAACAATGTACAACCAATCTTTAATATTCATAATCACTCTAATTTAGCCGGATTTAACCAAACTTGTGCAGTAGATGCAAAAAACTTTCACCCCCCTCGCTTCGCAAGAGAGGGGCTGGGGGTGAGTTATTCTCTTTCCCAACCTAACCACCTAAAGCCTAATTAAGGCTGCTACACAATCCAGATTTAACCCGACTTGTTTTCTTACATAAAAAAATTCTTGCTATCTTTTGTCAATTTCTTGCTTTGGATAAGTTCAATTTGTGATTTTATTATTTGGCATTTATGTAGTGGCTGATTCCCATGTCAGCCCTTAAATGGATATGGGAGGGACTTATATGAGTACAGGGTTGATTATTCTGGCTGCCGGAGAAGGTAAAAGGTTTGGTGGTCCAAAAGCTATTGCAGTACTGGAGGGTTCTTTTTTCTATGAGATCCTCTGGCAAAAAGCACTCCAAGCCGGTATTTCTCAAGATTCAATAGTTTTTATTATCAACGATTCCCTTCAATCCTTTTTCACCGCTCTTCCTCATGTTGTAAACACCAACCTGACTGCCGGCATGCTTTATTCTATTAAACTTGGCCTTAACTTCTTTGCTCACAAAAATAATTGCCTCATTTTGCCTGTTGATTATCCCTTTCTTCAAGCAGAAACCCTCTCTCTAATCTATACTTTGGCACAAAATGCCTCAACTGATAAAGTGCTTATTCCCTCCTACAATATGCAAAAAGGGCACCCGATCTGCATCCCACAAAATATCAACCGCTTTATCCCCGACACCGACCTTCCCGGAGGTTTAGCTAATATCATCACTTCACAATCCATCCCTAAAGAATTTGTTAACACCACCGACCCCGGCATCCTCAGAAATGTCAATTTCCTGCAGGATTTACCTTTTTCCCCATTCACAATTCACAATTAACTATCTTCTCTTGTCCGTGAAAGTCTGTGTTCGTCACTGTTAGTCCGTGTTCCCTAAGCCTTCCTTGCTCTGACACCTGACACCTATTTTCCTGTCCATATAGTCCATATTGTCCATATAGTCCATTTCTCGAAAAAAGCTTCCTACCAGAACTTCCCCTTTCCAGGTCCCCCAAAACTCTTCTTCTCTTTCTTCCTGTCCTGCTTTTCCTTTTCATTCAATTGATTAAAGAGTTTTTCCATCTCCTTTTTATTCTGATCCTGTTCTTGTTTCTTTTGTTCTTCTTTCTTCTGCTCCTGTTTTTTGTCCTGTTTTTGCTGATTCTGCTTCTGCTTCTGCTGGGACATTAACATCTGTCTGGCTAACTCGAAATTCTTTCTCGCATCCTCATTCTTAGGATCTTTCATCAAGGCTTTTTTATAATTCAAAAGAGCATTCATATAATCTTTCTGCTGAAAAAGACTGTTCCCAATATTATAATTATATTCACCTGTGTTCTTCTTTGCTAACTTTTCCGCAAACGCATATTCTTTCTCTGCTTCTTTATACTGTTTGTTTTTATAATATGCATTTCCAAGGTTGTAATGCAGATTGGAATCTTTGGGATACTTTGTACTATTCTTCAAAAACTCCCTTTGCGAATTCGGCACATCTTTTTTCTTATATAATTCTTTCGCTTTATTATTCCTCAGAACTTTATCGTAATTGAAAAAACTCTCCTGCCCGATCAAAGCAAAAGATAACATTAGTAGCACTAATAAAATTATTACTTTTTTCATTTAAAAACTCTCCGGAAAAATCTGTGACATTTGTGTCTCGTTCTCTCCACTGACACCTGGCACCTGATACCTGACACCTATATTCTCCATTCTTTACCCATTTCTCTTTATTTCGTAATGTTTAGGATAAATCAGGGTATCAATCAGCAGCAGAATCAATATCAATATACAAAATACTTGATATTGGTCTTTATACTTAGCATAGTAAGTCGTTTTATATTTGTTTCTTTCCAGGAAACTGATCTGCTTTAATATTTCAAAAATTTCTGAATTCCTGGGTGTAACATTAAAGAAGATCCCGTTACAATTGGTGGATATTGCTCTCAATGTTGTGGCACTTAGTTTCGTCACTATTATATTTCCGTCCTGATCTTTCAGGTAAGATTTATTGCCATTCTCATCTGTTCTCTGGATCACCGATCCTTCCGGAGAACCAATTCCAATGGTATAAACTGATAAATTACTGCTCGCGATTTTCTTACTCACAGAAATAGCATTCTCATCAAGGTCTTCCCCATCGCTAAGCAAAACAATTATTCTCTTCTTACTGCTGGAAGTAAACATACTGTTCGCCAAATCTAAAGCTTCTCCGATATTCGTGCCAAAATTAGGAATACTGTTTGTATCCAATTGATCTACAAATAACTTCACAGCCGGGTAATCATCTGTCATAGGACATTGCACCACACTCGATCCTGCAAAAGCAACAATACCCGCCCGATCACTTTTCAGATTGTCTAAAAACATATTTATCTGGGATTTCGCTCTGTCCAGCCTGGTCGGCTTTATATCTTCAGCATCCATACTCTTCGATACATCAATACAAAATACTATATCCAAACCCTTTTTCTCTGCTACTCCGGATTCCTCATTCCACTGTGGTCTCGCTAAAGCCAGAATCAAAAAAAATACAACACTTAAAAATAAAATATTCTTTATCTTCAGAATACTATGGAATATGGGACTTAAATAGATCCCAAAGAAGGCTTGATCTGCTAATTTCCCATATGCTTTATCATATTGCTTCTTTCTCCAAAATGAAAAAATGATCATCACTAAGATCACCAAAAGGAGAAATAACATTGAGCTGCTTTCAAATCTCATCAGGGTAATTCTCCTATTATTATATTACGAAAAATAAACTCAATCATAAATAACAATAAGACCAATGCCAATAAATACTGAAATAACTCCCTGTATTCATAGTAGTTCTTGATCTCTGTCTTGGTTTTCTCCATTGCATCAATTTGAATCATTATTTCCTGCAGCTCATGTGTATTTTGAGACATGCGTGCATAATTGGATCCTGTTTTTATCGCAATTTTGTTCAAAGTTGCCATATCTACAGGTAATTTATGAAATTCATAGCGTACCCCCAAATAGGAATCATTCACAGGGATCTCTACCATGCCTGAAGATCCTATTGCTATACAGTAAACCTTGATTCCTAATTTCTGAGCCATCTCAGCAGCTGAAAGCGGATCAATTTCTCCATAGTTGTTAATTCCGTCTGTCATCAGGATGATTACTTTGGATTTAGCTTTTGATTTTTGTAACCGGGAAACAGCACATGAAATACCCATTCCGATAGCTGTAAGCTGATATTTTTCATTAATAGATATATTTTTGATTATGTGCTCTAATATGTTGTAATCCAAGGTTAATGGACTTTGCGTATAGGCAAACTCAGAAAAAGTGACTATCCCTATCCTGTCATTCTGCCTCTTTTTAATAAAATCCAATGCCACTTTCTTCGCCGCTTCCAATCTGTTCACCGGCTTATAATCAAGAGCCTTCATTGTCCCACTTAAATCCATCGCAAATACGATGTCCACCCCGTTCGTCTCAATATCACTCCGTTTGATCGACCATCTCGGCTTAGCCAATGCGGTGATCAATAACAAAATGATCAAACTCCTGATCACGAATGGCACATAATATTTCCAGTCTTTGCCTATTTTCAAACTTCTCAATACATCCAGACGCGGGTAAGGTAGTCTGGCTCTCTTTCTGTTCTTTATCTTGAATTCATACCAAAGATATATCGGTATTAATACCAGACCGAAAAACCATACTGTATGTTGAAACTCTATCACTTACTTTCCTCTCCACTTTTCGAAACAGTACTTTCCACTCTTTTGATCTCTAAAATATATGACTCAACAAACTCCGTCGCACTCTGTGCCTGATGCACTTCCGGCTTATAGTCGGCAAATTTGATCTTGTCCATTTCTTTCAAAAGATCAATGATATCGTGCTTGATTTTCATGCTGTCTATTTTTAGGTTTTCCTGAATTTCATTTGTCGTCATTTCCAAAGCGTTGAAATTATAGTAACCCTCCAGAAAATAACGAAAGACATGCGATAACTCAAAATAATACTGTAAGAATCTTCCTTTCTCAAGATATTCCTTTCTCTTCAATTCCATCAACAAAGCCATTGCTTTATCATAAATTGGAGTCTTGTCTTCAACAATAACAGGCATGTTTTCCTGCTTTGCCTTCTTCTTGAAATATTTCGCCAATAATACGATCAAAGCAACAATAAGTGCCAATCCTGCCAGCGGAATTAAAATGTCGTACCACTGCAGTCTGATCGGTTTCAATGGTTTTATGTCTTTCAATGTCGTATCCTGAGCTACTAAGGCACTATTGATATTAAACTCATGCGGTTCAGAATAAAAACTTTTATCTTTTACCCTGATTTCATAAGATGGTAATGTCTGTTTACCTGTCTCATAGCACGAAAATACGATCTCAGCTTTCAAAGTATCATTCTTTACATATTTCCGGGTAGAATTGATCTGAAAATTCCCGATACTGTCTGTTATCGAAAACACCGGATTCATTGTCGTATCCGGTAAAACAAAACTTAACTTTATCGGACTGCCTATGTATAGCTTTGTCGAATATTCAAACGAATAATCCACTGCTTCACATATCACACCTGCCATTATTAACAATAATATTATTATTACTTTTTTCATATTAACGGTTTTTTTGCCTTATTCTCTGTTTAAAAAATGTCATTAATTTAGCTATATACGGCTCATTTGTTTTGAGACTGATCAAATCTATCTGACTTTTCTTGAACCTCAAAGTCATCTCTTTCTGAATAGCCTGGAGCTGTAGATTAATCTTGGCAATGTTCTTCGCATTCGCCGAAATTGTCATTATCTCATTGGTCTCCGGATCATAAAATCTCAATAACCCTGATTCCGGTAAATTCAATTCTGCCTCATCCTGAATATTCAACGCTATCACATCGTGTTTTCTTGCTAATGCCGATAACTTATCCTCATAATCCTTATCTTCAAAATCAGATAAAATAAAGATAATACTCTTCCGCTTCTGCATCTGAGCTATATACCGTACTGCCATGGCTATATCTGTTTTGGCTTTCCGGGGTTCATAATACAATATATCACGGATAATTCTTAAAGCTGCCTTCTTTCCTTTTCTGGGTGGAATATACTTTTCCACTTCATCTGTAAAAAGCAATAACCCGACCTTATCATTGTTGGATAATGCTGAAAACGATAGCACAGCCGTCAATTCCGCGATGTACTCAGCTTTCAACATACCCCGTGTTCCAAATAAAGTCGATTTACTGCAGTCCACCAGAAAGATCACATTCAGCTCGCGGGTTTCCTTGAACTTCTTCACATACGGATGACCCATCTTCGCCGATACATTCCAGTCTATCTCCCGGAAACTGTCTCCATACTGGTATTCTCGGACCTCCGTAAACTCCAGTCCCTGCCCTTTAAAAAGAGAATGATACTCTCCCGAAAACAGCTCATTCACCATTTTCTTCGTAGTGATCTCTATCTTCTTGACTCTTTTTAAAATCTCAGTCGTATCCATCCCGTTTATGGAACCTCTATTTCATCAAATATCTTGTTCACAATATCATCCTGAGTCATTTGCTCAGCTTCTGCTTCATAATTCAAAATTATCCTGTGTCTTAACACATCTTTACCTACAGCTTTGATATCATCCGGAATAACATATCCTCTCTTCTCCAGAAAAGCATGTGCCTTCGCTGCTCTCGCCATATACAAACTCGCTCTCGGAGATGCTCCAAACTCAATAAAAGTAGCCAATTGCTTCAAATTCTTGTATTTCTGAGGTTCTCTGGTCGCAAATACCAAGTCCAAAATATAATCCTGCAACTTGTTTTCCATATGAATCTCTTTAATGATATCTTTCATTTCTTCGATCTGAACTATATTGAGAACCGGTCTTAAAGGAATATCATTCTCATTGACCATACGATTCATGATCTGTCTTTCTTCATCTCTCGATGGATACTTAATGATCAGTTTCATCATGAAACGGTCAACCTGAGCTTCCGGTAATGGATATGTTCCTTCCTGCTCGATCGGATTCTGGGTCGCCATCACTAAAAACGGTTTCGGTAACTCAAAGGTTGTTTCACTGATCGTTACCTGCTTCTCCTGCATCGCTTCCAATAATGCTGACTGTACTTTAGCCGGTGCTCTGTTGATTTCATCTGCCAGAATAAAGTTCGCAAAGACTGGTCCTTTCTTAGGTTGAAATTCTCCGGTCTTCTGATTGTAGATCATGGTTCCGATAATATCGGCAGGAAGCAGATCAGGGGTGAATTGCAGTCTTTTGAAGGAGGCCTGCATACTTTTGGCCATTGTGTTAATTGCCAGTGTCTTAGCCAAACCTGGTACACCTTCCACAAGAATATGACCATTCGTCAATAATCCGATCATCATTCTGCGGATCATGTAGTTCTGTCCGACAATTACCTTTCCCACTTCTCCCAATAAAGTATCCGTTAAATAACTTTTACTATTTACCAATTGATTGATTTCTTCAATATTCATTTATTCCTCCAGAGGAATTTTTGTTTTTGAATCTAAGCCCGCTTCCGGGCATATTTCCTCTGCCCGTCTTGCGACCTCATTTCAATACCATTTTTTAATAATTAACAATTAAGTAAAGAATATGTTTCACTTTTATCTGAAATATCTTATAATTTCTTTGTAATTGATCCGATTTCTACTATTTCTCCCTCATTGTCAATTGTCAATTGCCAATTGTCCTTCCTTCTTCCCGACACGTCCGACTTGTCTGATTAACTCTCAACTCTCAACTTTCAACTCTCAACTTTATCGTCCCCCTCTCCATCCTTGGTGTTCATGCTGTTTTTTACAACCGTTAAACAATCGTGGTTTAATAGAATTACGGATCTATGGAAAATATTCCGATTGATGTGGAAGACAGCCCCTACAATTCCCCCGACACCCGACACCTGGCACCTGACACCTTTTTCCAACGTCCATATTGTCCATACTGTCCATTTAGTCCATATAGTCCATTTGTCCCCCCCCCCCAAAAAAAAACCGCAGGTTTTTGGCCTGCGGTTTCTTCTCTAATTTATAAGGAAATCAAATTTCCATGATCTCTTTTTCTTTCAATTTTTCTGACTCAGTAATGCGGTCAGTCCACTTATCCGTCTTTTCCTGAATATCAACAAGTATTTTCTTCTCATCGTCTTCAGAGATCTCGCTGTTTTTCTTCATTTTTTTGACAGTTTCATTAAAATCTCTTCTGATATTTCTTAAAGAAACCTTCGCTTCTTCTCCAAGTTTTTTAACCTGTTTCGCGATTTCTTTTCTTTTTTCTTCAGTCAAAGCCTGAAAAGGAAGTCTGATAACGTTACCGTCATTCTCAGGAGTAATCCCGAGATTGGCTGCCAAAATTTCACGCTCTATTTCCTTGAGTGTTGTTTTATCCCAAGGTTGAACTATGATCAATCTGGCTTCTGGTATGTTAATATTACAGAGTTGCTTAATCGGAGTCGGTGTTCCGTAATAATTAACTTTGATATCATCCAGAATGGAAGAACTTGCTCTTCCCGTTCTTAATTTGGTAAAGTGGTGTAAGAGTGATTCAAAGGATTTCTCCATCTTATCTTCTAAGCTTAAAATTAATTCGTGCATAGAATCTCCTTTAATTATGGACAAAAGTACCAACTTCTTTACTCAATATGGCAGCTTTCAGATTTCCTTTTACCCCGATATTAAACACCTTTAAGGGCATATCATAATCTCGGGCAAGAGAAAAGGCTGTCATATCCATGACATTTAAATGACGTGCCAAAGTCTCATCATAAGTTATATCTTCAATGAACTGGGCATTCTTATCTTTTTTTGGGTCTGCTGAATATACTCCGTCAACTTTAGTACCCTTCATAACCAAATCAGCTTTCAACTCCACAGCACGCAGAACTGCTGCTGTATCGGTTGTGAAGAATGGATTGCCGGTTCCACCGCAAAAGAAACAAATCTTGCCTTCTTTCATCGATGTTTCGGCCCGCTTGGGAGTATAAAACTTCGCGACTTTATCAACCTGAATCGCAGAATAAATCTCGGTGTTATAATTCTTCTTTCTCAAAACATCCCCAAGTATCAGAGCATTCTGAATAGTTGCCAGCATGCCGACACTATCTCCTACTACTCTGTCTGTATCGGGATAATCTCCGCCTCTGAAAAAATTGCCTCCGCCCAGTACAATGCCCAGACTCAATCCCAGCTTCTTACTGCTGATGATCTCTTCAGCTATGAATTCCAAAACAGAGCTATCGAAACCAAAACCTTTACTACCTGCTAAATATTCTCCACTGAGCTTAAGTATTACTCTATGGATTTTTTCCGGTTGATAGACTCTCATATCTATTCACCTAAAGCAAAACGCACAAATCTGCTGATCTGAATGTTCTCGCCCATTGCTAACATAGCATCGGTTAATAAAGCTTTGACTGTCTTGTCGGGATCTTTCACAAATTCCTGCTCTAACAAGCAATTTTGCTTGATAAATTTCTGAATCTGACCATCAACTACCTTATCAATGATTGCTTCTTTCTTGCCTTCATTCAAAGCAGTATTTTTTAATATTTCTCTTTCTTTCTCAATTACAGCAGGATCCAACTTGTCTTCAGAAAGTGCTAAAGGATTATTAGCAGCTATCTGCATAGCTAAATCTTTGCAAAGATTGATGAAATTGTCTGTTCTTGCTACGAAATCAGTCTCACAGTTAACTTCAATCAATACACCGATCTTGCCGTTACCATGAATATAAGAATGAATTCTTCCTTCTTTTGTAGCTCTTTCAGCTTTGGCAGCAGCCTTACTGATTCCTTTCTCTCTTAAATATATAATTGCTTTTTCTATATCACCGTTACATTCAACAAGGGCTTTCTTACAGTCCATCATGCCAACGCCGGTTTTTTCTCTTAAATCTTTTACTATTGCTGCAGTGATTTCCATTTATTTCTCCTCTTTATTGGTTAAACAAATCTTTATATGACATTTACTCTAAATTTCTCATTGTCTCAGGGAAAATCAGGGAAAAGCGCCGTCCGTTAAAACGACGCTTATTTATTGTTTAAGATATAAAATCTTCCTCTTTTAACTCAGGAAGTTCAATCTCTTCTTCTTTTTCATCTTCAGAAACAAATTCATCGGTGACCGGTTTAACTACATCTTCACCTTCCATCATACTCTGTCTGCCTTCAACTACTGCATTTGCCAAAATATCGGCAATTAAATGAATAGCTCTGATGGCATCATCATTGGAAGGAATAACATAATCAACTTCATCAGGATTACAGTTTGTGTCAACCATACCAATAATCGGAATACCAAGCTTCTGGGCTTCCTTTACGGCGATATCTTCATTTACTGTATCTACGATAAAAACGGCTCCGGGGACTCTGTCCATGCCACGAATTCCACCTAAAGCTTCATTGATCTTCTCGTATTTTCTCTGCATACGGGTAGCTTCCAATTTGGTGAAACTTTTGATTGTTCCGTCTTCTTTGATTCCTTCAAGATAGTCTAATTTGCTGATACTGTGACGGATTGTGGACATATTAGTCAACATTCCACCATACCAGCGATTATTTATATAATATGCACCGCATTTTTTTGCAGCGGCTTCAATAGCATCCTGGGCTTGTTTTTTTGTTCCTACGAACAGGATATAATCGCCCTTGGAAGCCACTTCTTTTAAGAATTGATAAGCTTCATTGATGGCATCTACTGTTTGTTTCAGATCCAATATATGAATACCATTTCTCTTGATGAAGATGTACTTCTTCATCTTAGGATTCCATTTGTGGGTCTGATGCCCAAAATGTACTCCTGCTTCCAGCAATTGTTTCATGCTTACAACTGACATTCTTACTCCTTATGTTACGGTTAATTATCTAAGCAAGGATGTACGCAATACAATTTCCTGTTTCAGACAGAAAACACCGCTTTGCAACTCCTTGATTAGCTTGGTTAAAAGCTCAAGATTAACGTTTAGAGAATTGGAATCTCTTTCTCGCTTTCGGACGACCGGGTTTCTTTCTTTCAACCATTCTCGGGTCACGTGTCAATAAACCATTCTTCTTCAAAATGGGCTTCAAGTTCTCGTCAAATTTAACAAGAGCTCTCGCTATGCCGTGTCTGATCGCTCCAGCCTGACCGGATAATCCGCCACCACATACATTCACTTTCATGTCAAATTTGTTGGTTAATTCTGTTAATTCAAAAGGTTGTTCAACTATCATTTCCAAAATCTCTCTGGAAAGATATTTCTTCATTCCCTTATGATTGATGATTCTTTTACCAGTGCCCTGGGTTAAACGGACACGAGCTACAGAGGTCTTTCTTCTTCCTACTGCATCAAAATATTGCATCTAGTCTCCTCCTAATCAGCAAACTTTAAAACTTTCGGCTGCTGAGCTTGATGTGGATGCTCTTTGCCTGAATAAATTTTAAGTTTGGTTAACAATTGTCTGCCCAAGGCATTCTTGGGTAGCATGCCTTTGACAGCACGACGGATAATCTCTTCGGGTTTTACCTGCATTAATCTGCGGAAAGGAACTTCTTTTAAACCACCGGGATATCCACTATACTGAGGATATACCTTCTGCAATTCTTTTCTTCCGGTTACTAAAACTTTTTCAGCATTGATCACAACGATAAAATCGCCGGTATCAAGATTTGGGCTGAAATAAGGTTTGTTTTTACCTCTAAGAACAGTTGCAATCTTGGTCGAAATTCTTCCCAATGCCTGACCTTCAGCATCGACTACATACCAGTCTTGCTTGATCATGTCTGGACTTGGTGTCACAGTTCTCATTTCTACTCCTTTTCATTTTTTCTAGGAATAACCAATATTTTAGTTTCAGACAAATTGTCAAGAAGGAGTTGTTATTTTTACCCGTTACCGTTGAATACTGCTATTTAACCCGGGTCTGCAACGAAGAAAGATGAATAATCTTGAAATTTATTGGATCCGGGAATACCTGCTACTCCTAAGTCCGGTTTAGTTATTATTCCTGCAGATCCGAAATCCAACAGCACTGCTGAAAGTGGTCGGTAAACTCATATCCCTTGCATCCGCAAGACAGCTGCCAAAATTATTTGACCAGCTGCCTCCGCGCTTGATCCGATAGAGCCCGGTTTCGGCACCATGCGGATTATTCCCCTGTAAATATCCATATGCTATAGAAACCTGATCCCAACACCATTCCCAAACATTTCCGGACATATCATAAATTACTAGGCCATTTGCTAGTTTTCCCCCGACTGCATGGGTACTGTTATCAGAATTGATTATATACCAGGCTGTTTCATCTAAATTCTCAATATAAGGTGTTGAATAGCTTCTCCCCTGGGCAGCATATTGCCATTCTGCTTCGGTAGGAAGCCTGTAACCATTAGCTGACCAATCACAAATGATATTTACATGATTCCCATCAAAAAAATTCCAGCCAAAAGGCCATAATGAAGGATTTGTGCCATATGTAGAATAAGAATAACAGGGAGTTAAACCTTCAGCTATGCTTCTTTTATTACAATATGTAATTGCATTGAACCAGGTTACTTGCTCTACAGGAAGATTAAGAACTCCGCTAAAATGAGAAGGATTAATACCCATGGTGCTGAAATACTCAGTTTGTGTAATCTCATATTTTTGTAGATAATAAGCTGAAAGTGTGACTTGATAAGTCTGATAATAAGGCTGGTAAACAGTAACTCCAAATGATCCTCCCTGAACAAAAACAAATCCACTTTCAACTGAGCTCCATATCCTATATACTGCACTCTGAAGAGCACTGGGGGTCAATCCTGTTTTGAAAGCTTTCGCCTTAAGAGTTGTTGTCTGAGTTATCAAAACAGGTTCATTATAAACCGTGGAGGAGACATCCGGCTCCTGCCCGTTTGTGGTATAACGGATTACAGCCCCAACCGTACTACAGGAAATAGTTACTCTCTGCTGAGAAGTATATGTTCCTGCCTGCAAATTAAATAAAGGTGTATCTACTGAAGGATAAATGATTACATAATTTGCAGTTACAATATCGCTGGCTGTGTACCCTGTCTTGAATGCTCTGGCTTTAAGTATAGTAGTCGCTGTTATTGAAACTGCTCCGGCATAAACTTCAGAAGAATCGGTAGGATCACTCCCATCCAGAGTATATCTGATCTCTGCTTCTGCTGTAATACAAAACATTGAAACTGCCTGGGCACTTTGATATGTTCCTTCACTCAAAGTAAATGAAGGATTGGCACAAATATGGGAATTATCCCGGGTCACATTTAACAACTCACCAAATTCTGCGGTTGTATTGGCTGCTTCTGCCTGTGAGGCCTGAGGTTGATAAAATTTTATTACAATAGCTTCACCTGTGTTCCCACTCCAGGAAATCTTCATATATGAACCTGACATACTACTATCCGGATGTTCATGCCAAAACACTATCAATTCCCTTGCTTCATTACTAAAAGTTAGTATCTTGGCCTTCGATTTGTGATCCGGAAAATAAAATGCTAGTAGAGTATCATTTACCGTCATCGTGAAGTTTACAGACTGATTATTACCGGTCTGTTCAACACCTGACCATGTGCCTGTGATTTCCAGATTTGGATTGACTTCAGGACCTGATGTACTTTTCTTTTCTGAGCAACTCAATAAAAAACATAAAGAGATAATTACCGGCAGGAATACACTTAAAAATGCTAATCCTTTTCTCTGCGATAAAATTAAATTGTTTCGCTGTCCCATACTTACTTCCCATATTTAGTATAATGATTTCTGAACCATATGTTTGATGCTAATCACTTAATGAGAATCATCTTCTTCCGGATTGTCCTGTTGCCATCCGCTAGTTTATAAAAATATACTCCACTTCCAACCTGTTTGTTATTACTGTCTTTTCCATTCCAAACTACAGAGTGTTCACCCTTGCCTTGCTTAACATCTACAAGTGTTTTAACCAGCTGTCCTCTAACATTATAAACATCCAGAGTAACTAGAGAGTTAACCGGAATATTATACCTGATCGTTGTGCTGGGATTAAAAGGATTGGGGTAATTATTGAACAAATATAGATCGGGTTGAACATTGTTAACACTATCATCTGTATCAACAGGATCTGTAAAAACCAGTTGGTAATGAAATGCACTGGACATACTATTTGAATTCAGACAGGTTTTCCAATACAGAAAAGCCAGATTTTCTATGGTGGGATAAATTCCTAGTTCCAAGATATTGCCATTTGATATACTGACCTGCTGATTCAAGATTGTCGAGCCTCCGGCTGAAAGAATTCTTACAAACACTGTATTTCCTTTAACAGAAGATAATATTATCCGGTCATTTATCACCCTGGCCTCAAAAATTGACACATTGTCATCAATTATGATTCCATTACTTCCCCAGTTTGGGACAAAGTCGCTATTCTGCCAGGAATAACACTGACCCTTTAACTTCAATTGCCCATTCTGTGTTTCATTCCAAAGTAAATAAATCTCATCATTTATCTCTAAAAGTCTATAGCTGTTGATTAATCCTGTTGTATTCAGCAGGGAAAAGCCATTGTTTAATTCTATGAACATCCCGTTTTCAGGATTTATAAGCACAGCATTTATTTCTGTTTCTCCTCTTCTCCAGGTTACCAGATATCCGGCATTGCTAAGAACACCCTGCACAAAACTATCTGAAACATTCCCTGTTACTTGAAGACCACCAAAAGGAATATAATCCGGACATGTTGCATCATCATTTATTTTATAATAGAATAAATTCGAACCTGATTTAAACAAAAAATTATTCCCGGAGTTAGTAACATATTCATAAGCCACTGGAAGCGATAACTGATAGTTTTGATTGAATATAAAATTGTTCATAGCCCGAACATGACCCGCAGTATCTACGCTAAGCACAGCTCCCTCTGTATTAAAGTACCTTGAAATGTCAATACAACTACTCATAGTGAACATTTCGCTGTTACCATTTTCAGGATCATAAGCCGTAGCAAAAGATCCATCTCCCTGAGTATTACACAAATGATATAATCTATTATCCAGAGTTTTAGCAAAAAATGAATAAATATCATTTCCACCACAATTTTGGAAATTTATCCACAAACCCAACTCGCCTTCCGTATTCAACCTGTTTACCTTCCAGTTGTTTGTTTCCCCTGTAACAACAACCATTTTGCTGCCTAAATCATAATTTTTTGAATTAAGCATTGTGAAAGTATAGGAAGGAAAAAGAGTAATTGTGGCAGAATAATTCAGGATAATTATATTATAAATCCCTATACTTAAGGTGTTCTCTTGCTTTTTTAGAATCGCAAAACCATTTGCAATTGGCAGAAACATTAAATATTCAGGATCTAACGATAAACTCCTACTTGTTATCAGCTGCATGTCTGAATTCAGTGCATAATAATTGAATGATTCATATCCACCTCCACCATAGTACTGCGTTACTTTGTGGATAAAATAACATATTTTATCATTCATAAAATATGGTCCATAAAGTGATAATGCCTCAGATACCATGTTACCATTATATGAAGCTGTACCTATTTCCAATCCTGAAATGTAAACACCCTGAGAATCATACTTTTTACAAAAATAATGGTATGTCGTCGTGGGCTCAGTCCCACCATAATCTGTATGTTCATAATATGTGGTGAGAATCAGGTTCTGTGTTTCAGGAATAAGAAGTATTCTGCTGATATAATTACCCTGAGGTAGCAGGATTTCCCAGCTTAATTCATTATTTGCATTGTATTTATGCATACCTGCTGAATTAAAACACAAATAGTCCTGGTTGTCATAAAAAACAACAGAAGTACCGGGTTTTGTTAAGGATGTACCCACAGATCCATTTGCTTCTATCGTATAAATGTGCATTATATCGGAACCAATACTGACGAAGAACTTAAATGTCGATGTACTCAAAGCCAGAATATTTAAATAATTACCCCATGCCGTTACTCCCGTTAAAGGTAACGACATCAAATCATAACTCAGAACACCAGAGGACTCGAGGTGTCCATACTTAACTGTATTATTCTGCTCGATGAAAGCAACATATGCTCCACCGGATAAATCAGATGTCAAAAGAAATTGTTGCTTAGCTCCTGAGGAACTACTGATTATAATGTCGTTTGCCCAAAGAATACTTCCTTCAGTGCTTATTTTCTGAGCTTTCAACACATTAGCATTACTGATCCAATATATGATCACTCCGTTATCGCTGGCTTTTATACAGCCAAGATCACTGTTTATACCGTTTAAATCTGTGGAAATTACTAAAGAATTATTATTCCAAAGTGCCGTTCCAGCAACATCCGTACACTTTGCCTGAAGTGAATATCCTACCGAATCTATTCCCATACAGACACTGATGATTTTGTCATTCACAACAACCGCACTTGTTTTTCCATTCTCCCTGGCAGTCAGAGCTGTATCATGTTCCCAAATAAGTTGGGCATTTAAACAAATAGCACATAATAGATAAATAATTACTAAAAATATTCTATTCATAAAACCTCCGGCTATACTTAACATTTAAATTATCTATATTTACATGTCAAGGAAATTTTGGGATTTTTGCTTCATTAAAAAACCAAAAATAATGAAGAGTCTTAATGGGTTTGAACCAGACTTGTTCATTAGCTGAACGCTAGTCCCTCTTCAAATCTCGTATAATATGATTGCAGGAATCAAAGTGCCAATATCCTACATATGATATCAGAAATAGGCTTAATGCTATTTTAATTTCGTATCATATGACTAGAGGAGACAAGAATATCAAGCTCCTCTGGTATTGTATCAGTAAAATTTGCTGGAATCTATTCCCTATTTGAAGTTCGTATCATATGATTACAGAAATGATATTGTCTATATCCTACATATGATACTAAAAATAGGCTTGATGCTAATCATTTGAGAAGTACAATCTTTTTAGTTTCAATGTGTTTACCTGATGTTAATCTGTAGAAATACATACCTGAAGCACACAATTTGTTATTGTCTCCTCTGCCATTCCATAAGATATTGGGATGTCCTGTTTTTATTTCGAAAGATTTTATTTTCTGACCTTTAATATTGAATATTGTTAGTTCTCCTGTGTTATTTTCAGGCAGCTTTGTCTCAAAAACCATTGTATTACTTTGCTTAAATGGATTTGGATAAGCTTTAATCCATGACATTGGTTTTACGTTCACGGTTTCATTAATAGCATTATAATAACTACCAATTATTGCTCCGGAATAACCTATGGAAGCTGAAAAAGCTAAATAATCATAACGAGGCGAAACATTACATTCTCCATAAGTATTATTACCCCATGCTACTAATGTTCCATCCGACATCAAAGCCATACCATGTGTTGGCCCCATATCAATAGCAACAAAATCACCTTCTGTCGGATAATTATTCTGACCATAATAATTATCTCCTCCCCAACATGCAAGAGATCCATCAGTTCTTAATGCTAAACTGGTTTGCCTTCCGGCAGAAATTGAAGTAAAATCATTTCCTTGTGGAACAATGCATTGACCATTACTGTTATTTCCCCAGGCGATAATGGATCCATCACTTTTTAACGCTAAGCAAAAATGTGAACCACATGCTATGTCAATATAGTCATTACCTGCAGGAACATTTGTCTCTCCGTCTTCAGTATGACCCCAAACAACTAAAGATCCATCTTCTCTCAATCCCAAATCAAAGAAACCATTTGTTACAACTTTTGTGTAAAAACTATTCGACGGTACATTATCAAGACCATCCTGCACATATCCCCATACTTCAACCATGCCA
>CAYQPF010000044.1:0-32301 GCA_964419225.1 uncultured Candidatus Cloacimonadota bacterium
CTCAGTCGGTAGAGCACTTCCTTGGTAAGGAAGAGGTCACCGGTTCAAGTCCGGTCATGAGCTCCATTTTTTTAAAATTATTTATGCAGAACCTATGGAGGAGAAATGGCTAAAGAAAAATTTGTTCGTACGAAACCTCATGTGAATGTAGGTACAATTGGCCATGTTGATCACGGTAAGACAACCTTGACCGCGGCTATTACATTATACTTAAGTAAATCGGGTGGAGCGGCGTTCCGTTCTTTTGATAGTATCGACAATGCACCTGAAGAAAAAGAAAGAGGTATCACCATTGCGACAGCACATGTTGAATACCAGACCAAGAATCGTCACTATGCTCATGTTGACTGTCCGGGCCATGCTGATTATGTAAAGAACATGATCACTGGTGCAGCACAGATGGACGGAGCTATTTTAGTTGTAAGTGCAGCTGACGGTCCTATGCCTCAGACCAGAGAGCACATCTTGTTGGCAAGACAGGTTGGTGTTCCTGCGATGGTTGTTTTCATGAACAAGTGTGACCTTGTTGATGATCCGGAATTACTGGAATTAGTAGAATTAGAAGTGAGAGATCTTCTTACAATGTATGGATTCCCTGGCGACGATATTCCAATCATTAAAGGATCAGCATTGAAAGGTCTTAATGGAGATCCTGAAGGCGAAGCACAGATCCAATTACTTATGGATACTGTAGATTCATATATTCCTATTCCTGAGCGTCAAGTTGACAAGCCTTTCCTTATGCCTGTGGAAGATGTATTCTCAATTCCCGGTCGTGGAACTGTTGCAACCGGCAGAGTAGAAAGAGGCATGGTAAAAGTTGGTGAGAAGCTTGAAAGAGTTGGAATTCATGATACTGTTGAAACTACTTGTACCGGTGTGGAAATGTTCCGTAAGATCATGGAATTTGCAGAAGCCGGAGACAACATTGGTTTATTACTCAGAGGACTTGGTAAGTCTGACATTGAAAGAGGAATGGTATTAGCCAAACCTAAATCAATCAAGCCTCATACCAAATTCAAGGGTGAAACATATATATTGACCAAAGATGAGGGTGGCCGTCATAAACCATTCTTCACTGGTTACAGACCCCAGTTCTATTTTAGAACGACAGATGTTACAGGAACGATGAATTTACCGGAAGGAATCGAAATGGTAATGCCTGGTGACAATGTAACAATTTCTGCTGAATTAATCACACCCATCGCAATGGAACAAGGTTTAAGATTCGCTATCCGTGAAGGCGGAAGAACTATTGGTGCCGGCGTTGTGGGCGAAGTAATCGAATAAGGTGTAAAATGAGAGACATTATAATATTGGCTTGTGAAGAATGTAAGAACAGAAACTACACAACAACCAAGAACAAGAGAAAGCATCCTAACAGAGTTGAATTTAAAAAATTCTGTCCCTGCTGTCGCCAGCATAAGATGCATAAGCAATTACGTTAGTCGTTAAAGGACAGTAGTTCAATTGGTAGAGCGCCGGTCTCCAAAACCGGATGTTGCGGGTTCGACCCCTGCCTGTCCTGCCATACAATTGGAGTCGGTCTGATTTGATCGACTCCATACAAGTTCAATAAGAGTATAGTATGTTTGAGAAAATAAAGAAATTTTGGAAGGAAATGCTGGCCGAATTGCATTATGTATCCTGGCCTAACAAGGATGATATCAAAGAAGGCACTATGGTAGTTATAGTTATGTCTTCGATTGTATCGGTATTTTTATTTTTAGTTGACTCAGTATTTGGTATGATTTTAAAGTATTTAGTAAGCGGATTCAAAGGATAGTCATGAAATGGTATGTGGTACACACTTACGCTTCACAGGAATTTAAAGTAAAGGAAGCTATTGAGAAAGGTATAATTGGAACGCCTTTGGAGGGTTTGGTTGGTGAAATAATCATTCCTGTACAAAAGACATTCCATATCAGAGAAGGCAAGAAAATCGAAAGAGAGAAACGCCTTTTCAATAGTTATATCATACTTCAGGCAGATTTAACAGCTGAGTTAATTACTTTTATACTGGCCTTTGGTAATGTCACAAACTTTTTAGGTCATGGCAAAAAGCCACAACCTCTTCCTGAAGCTGAAGTGAACAGATTATTAGGCATATCTGACCGTGAGAAGAACGCGGTGCAGGAATATAAATTTTTACCGGGTGATCCGATCAAGATCATATCCGGTCCTTTTAGTGATTTTGAAGGGTTGGTTGATAAGATCAATCCCGACAGTAACAAGTTAATTATAAAAGTAACGGTCTTTGGCAGGGTTACGCCTGTTGAAGTTAGCATAGATCAAGTTGAAATAATAGAATAAGAGAATAGAGGTAGAGAAAATGGCACAACCAGTAAAAGGTGTTATCAATGTTATAAAGCTTCAATTACCAGCAGGTAAAGCTACACCTGCACCTCCGGTAGGACCTGCATTGGGTCAGGCCGGGGTCAATATACCTGAGTTTTGCAAACAGTTTAATGCAGCAACGCAGGATTCACCTGGAATGATATTCCCGGTGTTGATTTCCGTATTTAAGAATAAATCATTTACATTTGAGATTAAGACTCCTCCAGCAGCGATCTTAATCAGAAAAGAAGTTGGTTTAGCGAAAGGTTCAGGCGAACCAAACAAGGTTAAAGTCGGCAAATTATCTCAGGTACAACTGAAGAAAATAGCCGAGTTAAAAATAAAGGACATGAATTGTTATTCCTTGAAATCCGCAATGAGTATGATTGCAGGTACTGCAAGAAGCATGGGCGTAGTTGTTGAAGACTAGTCCATTTGCAGGAGATTATATTCTAAGGAGAAAAAATGAAGAGAAGTAAACGGTACAAAAAAGCTTTTGAACAGATCGACCGTTTGAAGAGATATGATTTAGACGAATCAATTGAATTATTGAAGAAGCTTCCTGCTTCAAAATTTGATGAGACAGTCGAGATTCATTTCAATTTAGGCGTAGATCCGAGAAAAGCCGATCAGCAGATCAGAAACTCACTTATTTTACCTCATGGAACAGGTAAAGTAGTAAGAGTTTTAGTCTTTGCAGAAGGTGAAAAAGCAGAAGAAGCTAAAAAGGCCGGAGCAGATTTCGTCGGTATGGACGATTTAATGGAGAAGATCACCACAGGCTGGTTTGATTTTGATGTAGTAATAGCTACACCGAATCTCATGGGCAAGCTGAGCAAGTTAGGTAAGGTATTAGGACCACGTGGTTTAATGCCGAATCCGAAAGTTGGAACAGTGACCATGGATGTAGGCAAAGCTGTAACTGAGTCAAAAGGTGGAAAAGTAGCTTATAGAGTAGATAAGTTCTCCAATTTGCATATTCCGGCAGGTAAGATAAGTTTCGAGAATCAGAAACTTAGAGAAAACCTGATAGTAATTCTGGCCGCAGTCATGAGAGACAGGCCCGCCGCACTCAAAGGCATCTATATGAAATCCATCGCTATAACTTCCACCATGGGTCCTAGTATCAAACTTAATGTTACTAACGTAACTCTGGAAGCAAAGAAATAGGAGAACCAAATGGCACAAAGTTATAAAATTGAAGAAGTCAAATTATTAACAGAACGATTCAGTGGAGCAAAAGCGATTGTACTCGTGGATTACAAGGGAATAAACATTGAAGAGGTAAATGAACTTAGGAACAGATGTCGGAAGAGTCAGATTGAATATTTCGTCACGAAGAACACCTTTGCTCAGATCGCTTTAAATGATTTAGGTATAACAAAATTAGATCAGTATTTGGTAGGACCATCCGCATTTGCAGTGTGTAAGACAGACGAAGTTGCACCTGCACGTGAGATAGCCACTTTCTTAAAGCAGGAAATGGCAGACAAGGGTTTTCCGAAATTCAAAGTTGGTCTTATCGGAAATGAAATATTTTCAGCTGCACAGTTGGAACAATTGGCGAAGTTGCCATCAAAAGAAGAATTATTGGCGAAAGTACTTGCCAGTTTCAATTCCCCGATCACTGGATTTGTGGGAGTATTACAAGGTGTTATCAGAAAGTTTGTATATGCTGTTGATGCAGTTGCAAAAAAACAAGCTGAACAAAATTAAATTAAAAACAGAACATTGGAGGAAAGATGTCTGATAAAAAGCAACAAGTAATCGATCTTATTAAAGGTATGACAGTTCTTGAACTTTCAGAATTAGTTAAAGAACTTGAAGAAATATTTGGAGTCACAGCTGCTGCTCCAGTAGCTGCAATGGCTGTAGCTGCTGCGACTGCAGAAGTAAAAGAAGAAAAAACTGAATTCACAGTAATGTTAATGAATTCAGGCGAGAAGAAGATCAATGTAATTAAATCAGTTCGCGAAATTACCAAGTTAGGACTTAAAGAAGCTAAGGAATTAGTTGACACATGTCCAAAACCAGTAATCGAAAATGTAACTAAGGAAGAAGCCGAAGCTGCTAAGAAAAAGTTAGAAGATGACGGTGCGACAATTGAACTTAAATAAGTTTAGTGATTTTATATAGCGGAAGTAAAGAAATTTACTTCCGCCTTTCGTTATTTAATGGTGATAATAAATACAAAATTCATTAACGCTTTTTTTTAAGAAGGAGTATGCCTTTTGAAAATCAAAAGCTATTCTCGTATTTCAAAGAGATTTGAAGATTTAAAACTTCCAAAGGTGGAAGTGCCGAACCTTTTGGCCATGCAGATAGATTCTTTCCATAATTTCTTACAAAGAAATGAAAGATCACAAGACAGAAAAAAAGTTGGATTACAGTCTGTATTTGAGACAGTATTTCCGATAGAAGATGCCAAGGGGTTGTATAGATTAGAATTCATCGATTATACAGTATTACAGGAAAAGTATAATACAGATGAATGTATCGAAAGAAATTTATCTTATAATGCTCCCATCAAAGCTACTTTAAGACTGATCATCAATGATGATGAGTATTTTAAAGAAACAGGTGAAAAGAGAGTAAAAAGCATCAAAGAAAAAGATGTTTACCTCGGAGAGATTCCGCTGATCACTGATCAGGGAACTTTCATTATTAATGGAGCAGGAAGAGTAATAATTAGTCAATTACATAGATCACCCTGTGTATTTTTCACCGAAGAAAGACATCCAAACGGTAAGATTCTTTATTCCGGAAAGGTAATACCTTACGCCGGATCATGGTTAGAATTTTCCATGGATGCCAATGACACAATGTATGTACATATTGATAAAAGAAGAAAGCTACCGGTAACAGTATTATTAAGAAGTATAGGTCTTTCAGATAATTTAACAATAAGAAGAGAATTCTATAAAACAGATACTCTTCCCTTGGAAGAAGCAAAAGGAAGATATTTATTTACTGATGTATTTAATCCGACTAGTGGAGAGGAAGTATTTCCTGCCAACACGCTCATTACAGATGAAATTGTTAATGATCTCAAGGAAGCCGGCATAGAGCAGGTGGAAATTATTGTTGAAAGTTCAGATATCCATCGCAAGATAGTAGAAAGAACGATTGAGAAAGATGATACCATAGATCATGAAACAGCTGTAAAGAAAATATATAATTTAATCCGTCCCGGCGAAGAGCCCACAATTGAAGTAGCGAATGCTCTGGTAGAGAGACTTTTCTTCAACGAAAAGCGTTACAATCTGGGAGAAGTAGGGCGTTATAAACTTAATGCCAGATTAGGCTTGAACATTGATCTTGATACACATGTTTTAACAAAATTTGATGTAGTTGCAATTGTGAACAAGCTAGTCGAAATTTATCGTGATGAAGATGAAATTGATGATATAGATCATTTAGCTAACAGAAGAATCAGAACCGTAGGCGAATTACTTGAAGAGCAATATCAGAGTGGCTTAAGCAGAATCACCCGTATTGCTACAGAGAGAATGGCCATCTCTAATCCTGACGAAGCTGATGTGCATGATTTAATCAATTGTAATGCTTTGATCGCGGTAGTAAATTCCTTCTTCTTAACAGGCCAGTTGTCACAGTTCATGGAACAGACGAATCCTTTGGCAGCTATCACTCACAAGAGAAGATTATCTGCTCTTGGACCAGGTGGTTTGACAAGAGAAAGAGCAGGTTTCGAAGTACGTGACGTTCACTATTCACATTACGGCAGAGTTTGTCCGATAGAGACCCCTGAAGGACCAAACATTGGTTTGATCTCTTCTCCGGCTTTATATTCCCGGATCAACAAATATGGTTTCTTAGAGACACCGTATGTTCGCATTGAGAATGGCAGAGTAACAAATCATGTTGATTATCTGGATCCTACTATGGAAGACAGATATATTGTTGCTCAGGCAAATGTTACAATAGACAAGAATTTAACAATCACTGATGAGAGTGTATTCGCCCGTCAAAAAGGTGAGTTCATTCAGGTTAAGCCCAGTGAAGTTCAATATATGGATGTTGCACCCCAGCAGATAGTTTCCGTTTCTGCATCACTTATTCCTTTCCTGGAGCATGATGATGCGAACAGAGCGTTGATGGGCTCAAACATGCAGAGACAGTCCGTTCCTCTTTTGAATCCTTCCGTTCCCACGGTAGGAACCGGGATGGAAAGAATTGTTGCCAATGACAGCGGTTCTTGTGCAGTGGCTCCTTTTGACGGAGTTATTGAAAAAGTAACCAGCTCATATATTGATATCAAAAGATCAGACAGTGATGAATCCTCAATAGATTTAGGTACACATAACAGAGTACATTTGAGAAAGTTTTTCAGATCAAATCAGGATACCTGTATCACACAAAGACCAATAGTCCGTAAGGGCGATGAAATTAAAAAAGGTGACATCATTTCTGATGGACCTTGTGTGCAGGGTATTTTTAATGAGATGGACTCATCTTTACTAATGGAACCACGTCTGGCACTTGGTCAGAACATGCTCGTTGCATTCATGCCCTGGTATGGATACAATTATGAGGATGCTATTATTCTGAGTGAAAAAGTAGCACGTGAAGATACCCTTACTTCGGTTTATATTGAGGTTCAGGAAGTATTGGTACGTAATGTCAAGAATGGTAAGGAAGAACTTGCTTATGACATTCCCAATGTACCGACAACTTCATTAAGAAATCTGGATAAGACCGGTATAATCAGAATTGGTTCTGTAATCAAAGCTGGTGATATAATAGTTGGTAAGATCACACCCAAGAGTGTGGACATTGATCCATCTCCTGAAGAAACACTTATGCGTGCTCTCTTTGGAGATCGTGCGGGTGACTTCACCAATACCTCCCTCAAGGCAAAGCCTGGTATGGAAGGTGTTGTTGTAGATGTAAAAGTATTTTCCAGACTGGAAGAGATCACCGATTTTGAAGAAGATAAAAAAGATGAGATCGAAAGACTGAAAAAAGATCATAATGACAGAAAGAAAAAGATCGATGAGTTCTTAAAAGATCATGTTTCCAAAATAATTAAGGGACATGTTGCTAAGAATATTATTGATGAAAAAACTAAAATGTTCTTTATTCCTTCGGGCAAGAAGATTACTGAAGATGATCTGAAAAAGATCAATTTCAAGAAGCTGAATCTTGATTACGAATTGGTGGAAGATCCTGCTGCAAATCAGGAAATTTATCAAAAAGTAGTTTTAAAAGTCAGAGCTGCCACCGGAGAAAGTGAGAATATATATAAGAATGCCCGTGAAAGACTCAAACATGGTGATGAGCTTCCTTACGGTGTTCGCAAAATGGTAAAGGTTTATATTGCCAAAAAGAGAAAGATTCAGGTTGGTGATAAGATGGCCGGAAGACACGGAAACAAGGGTGTCATCTCCAGAATCAGCCCCATTGAAGATATGCCGTATTTAGAAGACGGAACACCGGTAGATATCATTTTGAATCCACTAGGTGTGCCTTCACGTATGAATATCGGTCAGATCATGGAGACCCACTTGGGAATGGCTGCCAGATATCTTGGCTTCAATGTGGAAACCCCTGTGTTTGACGGAGCCACCCTGAAGAATATTCAGGATGAACTTCAGAAAGCAAATATCCCTCTGGACGGCAAGCAGATCCTATACGATGGAAAATCAGGTGAACCTTTCAAAGAAAGAGTTACTGTAGGCGTGATCTATATGCTGAAATTGAACCATTTAGTGGCCGACAAGATGCATGCCAGATCAACGGGACCTTACTCCTTAATTACACAGCAACCTTTGGGCGGAAAGGCTCAGCACGGTGGACAAAGACTGGGTGAAATGGAAGTTTGGGCTTTGGAAGCTTATGGTGCATCCAGATTATTGGAAGAAATGTTGACCATAAAATCAGACGATGTCGATGGCAGAACCAATGCCTTTAAGGCAATTACGAATGGAAATAACCCTCCAAAACCAGGTGTACCAGAATCTTTCAACGTTTTGGTAAGTGAATTAAAGTCCCTGGGTTTTGATATAGAATTCTTAAACGAAAGGGATATGTAACAGGAGGTTTTTCTGTGATTAGAGAAATTAAAAGAGAAAAAAGAATAGAACATTATGATGCTGTAAGAATCAAAATAGCTTCTCCTGAAGCTATCAGAGAATGGTCATACGGCGAAGTTACCAAACCTGATACTCTTAATTACCGTACTCTTAAACCTGAGAAAGACGGTTTATTCTGCGAAAGAATATTCGGTCCGGAAAAGGATTACGAATGTAGTTGCGGTAAGTATAAGAAAAAAAGTTTTCAGAACACAATTTGTGACCGATGCGGAGTGGAAGTAACAACTTCCAGAGTCAGAAGATCCCGCATGGGTCATATCGAATTAGCTGTACCTGTAGCTCATATCTGGTTTGTAAAGAGTGCACCGAGTAAGATCGGAACTTTGCTTGATCTTTCAATCAGAAAGTTGGAAAGAGTACTTTATTATGAATCATACATAGTAATAGATCCAGGCGAAAGTGATTATGTAAAATATGACTTGATCGACACAGATGAATATTATGAAATTTGTGATAAGTTAGGTCCTAATTTTAATGCCAAGATGGGTGCAGAAGCTATCAAGACACTTTTGAATGATCTGGATCTTGATTCAGAAATAGCTGATCTTAAAGTAAGATTAGACATGGAAACATCTGTTTTAAAGAAACAGAAGATCATAAGAAAATTGAAAGTTGTGGAAGCTTTCAGAATATCCAAGAACAAGCCTGATTGGATGGTTCTTGAAGTATTACCTGTATTACCTCCTACCCTCAGACCGTTGGTTCCGTTGGAAGGTGGAAGATTTGCCACAGCGGATTTCAATGATCTGTACAGAAGAGTTATTACCAGAAATAACAGATTAAAACAATTGATAGACATCCGTGCACCGGAAGTGATCTTAAGAAATGAAAAAAGAATGCTTCAGGAAGCAGTAGATGCTTTGATCGATAATTCCAGAAAGACCAGACCTGTTAAAGGCAGAGGCAATCGTGCCCTCAAGTCTTTGACAGATCAGCTGAAAGGCAAGCAGGGTCGTTTCAGACAGAATCTGCTTGGTAAGCGTGTGGATTATTCAGGACGTTCAGTTATTACTGTAGGTCCGACTTTGAAGTTACATCAGTGCGGTCTTCCGAAGGAAATGGCAGTGGAATTATTCAAGCCGTTTATTATTGAAAGACTGGAAAAATCCGGTGAAGCTGAAAAGACTAAAACAGCAAAGAAGATTGTTGAAAAGAAACAACCTTTGATCTGGAAGATTCTGGAAGAAGTAATTAAGGATTATCCTGTATTATTAAACCGTGCACCGACCTTGCACAAACTGGGTATTCAGGCATTTATTCCTGTATTAACCGAGAACAAGGCAATCGAATTGCATCCGATGGTGTGTACACCATTCAATGCAGACTTTGACGGTGACCAGATGGCTGTTTATGTACCATTGTCACACGAAGCTCAGATGGAAGCCAGAGTTTTGATGCTTTCATCCAGAAATCTTCTTTTGCCTGCAAACGGTAAATTGGCGATGGCACCGAGTCAGGACATTGTATTGGGAAGTTATTATTTAACTGTAACCAGGACAAAGGCACCTGCAGCAGATAAATGCAGAAATTTCTTCTCAGCCGATGAAGTCATGATGGCTTATGAAAGAGAAGAAATGAAATATAATATCAAAGGTGAAAAGCTGGAAGGCAGAGATTTTGACTTACATACCTGGATCAATTTGAAACTGGGTAAAGAAAGAATACTGACTACAGTGGGAAGAGTTATCTTTAATCAGATCATTCCCAAGAAAGTACCTTATCAGAATTACACATTTGATAAAGGCAAGTTGAATGATATTGCTATGCTTTGCTTCAGCGAAGTAGGCCAGTCAGACACAGCCGAATTCCTTGATAATCTTAAGGAACTTGGGTTCAAGTATGCTACCAGAGCCGGCGTAACTTTCGCTGCGAGTGATGTTATCGTACCCAAGGCCAAAGACAGGATCATCAAGAATACAGAAAAAGAAGTGGATGTAATCTTCCAAAGTTATATGAACGGTGGAATAACATTTGATGAAAGAACTAACAGAGTAATAGATAAATGGAAAGCAGCGACTGAAAAAGTTACTGATGCTTTAATGGAAGATCTGGCTCAGGATCAGCAAGGGTTTAACTCGATATATATGATGTATCTATCCGGTGCCCGTGGTGGTAAAGATCAGATCAAACAGTTAGGCGGTATGCGTGGATTGATGGATAAGCCGTCGAAGAGTACAGTTTTGGGTGGAGCAGAAGTAATTGAAACTCCGATCAAATCTAACTTTAAAGAAGGTTTAACTGTATTGGAATATTTCATTTCAACTCACGGTGCGCGTAAAGGTCTTGCGGATACAGCATTGAAAACAGCGGATGCGGGTTATTTAACCAGAAGACTTGTCGATGTAGCTCAGAATGCTATTATTTCCACAGAAGACTGTGGTACAATAGAAGGTTTGGAAGTCAGTGCTTTGAAAGAAGGGTTAGAGACTGTTCAATCATTATCAGAAAGAATAGAAGGACGTTTTGCAGCATATGATGTGGAACATCCATTCAGTCAGCAGATAATTGTAAATGCAGGTGAAGAGATCACCAAAGCTACAGCACAGGAAATTCAGAAGATAGGTATTAACACAGTGAAGATTAGATCGGTGTTAACCTGTGAAGCAGACAAAGGTATTTGTATTAAGTGCTATGGTAAGAATCTGGCAACTCAAAAACTGGTCACCATTGGTGAACCTGTTGGTATCATTGCTGCACAGAGTATAGGCGAGCCGGGCACCCAGCTTACCCTGAGAACCTTCCATATTGGTGGTACTGCAAGTACCCACGTGGAATTGGCTCAGATCGATGCCAAGTTTGACGGTATTGTTAAATTTGATAAGATCAACAGTGTAACTGACCGTGATGGCAACCTTGTTTCTGTAAGTCATATCGGAAGAATTTTAATTGTAGATGAAAAAGATCAGACCAAGGTAATAGAAGATTATAAGATTCAAAATGCAGCGACAATTGAAGTAAAAGACGGTCAGAAGATAGTCAAAGACACCAAACTGTTCAGCTGGGATTTATATAATGATCCATTGATTGCAACAGCAGAAGGTAAAGTCAAGTTTGAGAATTTTATCAAAGATCAGACATTCAAGGAAGAGTTTGATGAAATTATTGGAACAAGTACAATTACCATCATTGAATCCAAGGATCGTAAGGTTCAGCCTCAGATCAGAATTGTAAGTGAAAAGACAAAACATGAGGAGAAAGTTCCATTACCATCAGGACTCAGCATCATCGTAAAGAATGGTGACTTAGTGTTCCCGGGTGATATTTTAGGCAGGTCCTCAAGAATCACTATCAAACAGCGCGACATCACCGGTGGATTACCCAGAGTGCAGGATTTATTTGAAGCCAGAGTGCCCAAAGATAAAGCGGTTATTACTGACATCGGCGGAAGAATCACTATTGGTGATTTGAAGAAGACTGGTCGTGTGATCATTGTCACAGCAGATAAAGAGAAGAAGATCGAGAAGGAATATATTATTCCTCCAGGAAAGAGAATTATCGTACATCAGGGCGATATAGTTGAGTCAGGAGATGCATTGTCAGATGGACCACTTGATCCTCATGATATCTTGAAAGCCAAGGGTATTAAAGAAGCCCAGAAGCTTATCCTTAACGAAATTCAGGAAATCTATCGTAAACAGGGTGTGAAGATTGATGACAAACACATCAGTACTATCATCAAACAAATGTTTAAGAAAGTAAGAATTACTGATCCAGGACACACAAAATTCCTGGAAGGTGATTATGTAGATAAAGCCATAGTCATGAATGAAAACAAAGCTATTTCACAGCAAGAAGGTGGCATAGGTGCCACATACGAACAACTACTGCTTGGAATCACGAAAGCATCTCTTTTGACAGACAGCTGGCTATCCGCTGCTTCATTCCAGGAGACCACAAAGGTACTCACACAGGCGGCAATAGAAGGTAAGATTGACAAATTAGAGGGGCTTAAAGAAAGTATCATCCTGGGACACAGAATTCCTGTGGGAACAGGGTCGAAGCACTTTACACAAAAGGTTCGCCAAGCAATTGATGAAGGCAAGACATTGTCTGAAATAGTGAAAGAACTGGGACACACAGCCCCGGAAGAAGATCTCGAAAGCTTATTAAATTTCTAAGAAAAGGAGGTAAAGAGTGCCAACAATCAATCAATTAGTAAGAAAAGGCAGAGTAGAAATACACAAGAAAAAGAAAAATAGAGCTTTGGGTTCATGCCCTCAAAAAAGAGGAGTTTGCACCAGAGTATATACGACTACTCCCAAGAAACCTAACTCAGCTTTAAGAAAAGTTGCGAGAGTAAGACTCGTAAACGGATTTGAAATAACTGCTTATATTCCTGGAGAAGGTCACAATTTACAGGAACACTCAATCGTATTAGTACGTGGCGGAAGAGTAAAAGACTTACCCGGTGTACGTTACCACATAGTCAGAGGAGCACTTGACAGTAGTGGTGTTGATAAGAGAACAACATCCAGATCCAAGTACGGTTCCAAGAGACCAAAAGCCGGTAAGGCAAAGAAATAAGCGGAGGAAGGAATGCCAAGAAAGAAAAAATCATTAGAGAGAGTAATTCTCCCCGATCCCAAGTTTAAGAATATAGTACTCAGTAAGTTCATAAATTGCGTTATGAAACAAGGCAAGAAGAGTGTTGCAGAGCAGATTGTATATAGTGCTTTGGACATCATCGGTGAAAAGATCAAACAAGAACCGATCGAAGTTTTCATTCAAGCCCTTGATAATGTAAGACCGTTGGTCAAAGTTGTATCCCGCCGAGTAGGTGGATCAAACTATCAGGTTCCGACTGAAGTTAATCACAAAAATGGTATGGCGATAGCCTTCCGTTGGATTATCAGTGTTTCCAGAGCCAGAGCTGAAAAGAGTATGAAGGAAAGACTTGCTGCAGAGTTAATGGCTGCATTCAAGAAAGAAGGATCATCGATCAAGAAGAGAGAAGATACACATAAGATGGCAGAAGCTAACAAGGCTTTTGCACATCTGAAATGGTAGAATAAGATTATGGCCGTAGATATATCTGATATTAGAAATATTGGAATCATGGCCCATATTGATGCCGGTAAAACTACAACTACCGAAAGAATGTTGTACTATACCGGCTTTCTTCATAAAATGGGCGAAGTTCATGACGGGAACACCTTCATGGATTGGATGGAACAGGAAAGAGAACGCGGAATAACGATTACTTCTGCTGTTACCACCTGTTACTGGCACAAGAAGCAAATCAACATTATAGACACTCCAGGGCATGTTGACTTTACTGCAGAAGTAGAAAGATCCTTACGTGTTTTGGATGGAGCTATCGGTATTTTCTGTGCTGTAGGCGGAGTAGAACCTCAGTCGGAAACTGTCTGGCATCAGGCAGACCGGTACAAGATTCCCCGAATGGCCTTTGTAAATAAGATGGACAGAGTCGGAGCAGATTTTGAGAATGTCATCGATATGATTCATCAAAGGTTGACAACCACTGCTGTACCTATTCAAATACCGATTGGCAAGGAAGATAATTTTCAGGGTGTGATTAATCTGATAGAGATGAAAGCCTATTATTTTGATGCGATCACCTTAGGAAACGAGTTCTCAGCAGAGGAGATCCCTGCGAATTATCTGGAAAGTGCTTTAAAGCATCGTGAGCATTTATTGGAATCAGTTGCCGAATTTGATGATAACCTATTGGAGAAATATCTTTCAGGTGAAGAAATATCTGAAAATGAAATAATCAATGCTATTCGTATTGGTACGATAAAGAACCACATTATTCCTGTGCTTTGCGGGTCATCTTTAAAGAATATCGGAGTTCAATTACTGCTTAATGCTGTATTGGATTTTTTACCATCGCCTCTTGATATTAAATCAGTTATTGCTCATAAGAAGAATTCTGATGAAGAAGTGGAAGTGATGATCGACCCTAAAGGTAAGTTCTCAGCCTTAGCTTTTAAAGTTCAGATCGATAAATATGTTGGAAAACTGATCTATATCAGAGTTTATTCCGGCACATTAAAAAAAGGCGATTCTTTTATCAACCAGACAAATGGGAAAAGAGAAAGAATTTCCCGTTTATTGCAAATGCATTCCAACAAGAAAAACGACATAGATGAAATCAGAGCTGGTGATCTTGCCGCCATCGTTGGAACCAAATTTACGATCACAGGTGATACAATGACTGCAGAAGGTCTGGACTTTGTTCTGGCACAAATGGAATTCCCGGATACAGTTATTTCTATTGCTATCGAACCAAAGACCAAAGCAGATCAGGAATTACTGGCAGATTCGCTGAGCAAAATAGAAGAAGAAGACCCCACCTTTATTGTCAGGCAGGATAAAGACTCCGGACAGACACTTATATCGGGAATGGGGGAGCTGCATCTTGATATTATTATCGACAGATTAAAGAGAGAATATAATGTTCAGGCAAATCGCGGATTACCGCAAGTATCTTATAAAGAGACAATTACGACAACAGTTATTACAGAAGAAGAGTTTTCCAGAGAGTTGAATGGCAAGAGTAGTTATGCTGCTGTAAAAATTAAGTTGACACCAATTGAACTAAATAGTACTAATTCCCACGAAAAGGTTGTATTTAGAAATAAAATTACAGAGAGTGTTATTCCTGCAATATATTGGGATGCCATAAGAGAAGGTGCCCTCAATGCGTGCATGGATGGACCTCAGATCAGTTCTAATGTAGAGCGGGTGAAAATTGAACTGATAGGCGGGAAATACAGTGATGTGGATTCCAATGAAACAGCTTTCAGAATAGCGGCCTCGATGGCAGTTGCTAAAGGTTTCAGGGAAGCATCACCGGCGATTATGGAGCCTATCATGCTTGTATCAATTATTACTCCGGAGGATTTTGTGGGTGATATTATTAGTGATATCAACAGTAAAAGAGGAAAAATTACTGTGATTCATTCCCAGACCCATAAAAGAGAAATAGTAGCAGAAGTGCCCATGTCGGAATTATTTGGATATTCGACCCGGCTGAGATCAATTAGTCAGGGAAGAGCTATCTATACAATGGAATTTTGTAAATATGAACTTGTTCCCATGACAATTCAGATTAATATATTAAAGAAGATCAGAGGTTACTAGGAGGAAAAATGGAAATTTATCTTGAGTTCAAAGAAGCCAAAGCTGAAATGAGAATTGAAGGCATCATTACCAGCGACAATGCTTATTTATTTCAGGAAAAACTTAATGAAGTTTTAAAGTCTGAAGTTAAGTATCTGGAAATTGATTTGGCTGCTTGCAGAAATATCAGCAGTACAGGTATTGGCAAATTATTATTATTTTATAAGGAATTTTTAAACCGTGACGGTGAAATCGAAATAACCAAATCATCCCCAAGTGTTTATGAGCTGTTTACTACCATTAAATTGAATCAGTTGTTTACTATCAATCTTTAATGGAAAGTAAAAAACATAGCATACTTGTTGTAGATGATGATGCGAATTTACTTGAATCTTTGGTTAATCTCCTCAAATACAATGAGTTTAAGGTTGATTTTGTCCAGTCTGGCCGCAAAGCACTGGAGTATTTGAATAATAAATGTTATGACCTGATAATCAGTGACATTGACATGCCTTTGATGGATGGTCTGGAATTGTTGGACAGGATACGCAAAACTATCAGTCTGAGAGTTCCGGTCATACTAATCACCGGGCATGTTACCTCTGATTATGCGATACAGGCCATACGTTTAGGTGTGTCTGATTTCATCAGCAAACCTTTGGAATTTAATTCGCTGTTAAAAATTATTAAGACAATCTTATCTAAGAAGACAGAAATCGAGAAGCATCAGCTTTTTAATGAGAAGCTAAACGATTTTCATGCTGACTTCGCTTTCAGTCCCAATGATTTTATTGAGCTTAACATTCCCGAGTTGATCACATCATATATTCTGCACAATTTCGAATTGCCTTCCCATTTTATTTATGAGATCTATCAATGTTTGGATGAATTGCTGAACAATGCATTTATTCATGGCACTTTGGAGATCCAGAAAGACATCAGGGAATCCAATTTTGAGATTTACAATTCGTTTATCAAAGAGTCTGTACAAGCAGAGAATATTATGTCTAAGACAATCATAGTCAAACTTTTTTATCAGAGGCAGCTATCATTGTTCAAATTTGAAATATCAGATCAGGGCAAGGGTTTTGATTACAAGAAAGAGTTGGGTAAAAATTCTTCGGTAGTCAATTTTAATCAATCAGGGAGAGGCATAAGTCTGGTTAAAATATTAGCCAGTTCATTAAACTTCTTTGATGGAGGTAGAACAGTAGTCTTTGAAAAAGAGTTGAGATAGATGGAAAGTTGGACCATAAAAGATATTTTACTCTGGGTTTCAGACTATTTTCAATCGAAAGGTATAGACAGCTTCAGGAAAGAAGCAGAAATAATTCTTTCCGAAGTTTTAAATCTAAAAAGACTTGATTTGTATTTACTCTTTGAACAGGAAGTCAGTGTAGCTGACAGAGCTCATATCAAGGAATTAATTCTACGCAGAGCCAAGCATGAACCACTACAGTACATTCTTGGTAAACAAAATTTCTATGGTTATGATTTTATTGTTACTCCGGATGTACTAATACCCAGACCTGAGACAGAGATACTGGTCGAGGAAATTCTTAAAAATAAAAAAGAAAACCTGCATGTGCTTGATATTGGGACAGGTTCGGGTTGTATTGCAATAACATTGAAAAAGCATAAACCTTCCTGGACTGTTGAGGCTGTGGATATTTCACCTCAGGCTTTAAAGATCGCTCAACAGAATGCCAAAAACCTTGAAGCTGAAATTGTCTTAAAGGAATCAAATCTCTTCGAAAAAATAAATTCAACATATGATATAATTGTTTCAAATCCTCCCTATATTTCTCATCAGGAATATGCCACTCTGGCTGCACAGGTAGTTGAGCATGAGCCGAAGACTGCCCTGGTTGCCGAGAATAATGGACTGTTCTTTTATCAGGAAATTCTTAAGAAAGCCAAAAGTTTCCTGAAAAAAGAAGGTGTTATTTATTTTGAAATAGGCCATAATCAGGCCGAAAGTATCAGACAAATGGCTAATTCAGCCGGATTCTCCAAAGTTAATACAATCAAAGATTACAACGATTTTACCAGAATTATGATAATAGAGGAATAATAAAATGGAAAAATTTATAATAAACGGTTCCGCCAAACTGAGCGGAAGTATAGATGTCAGCGGTGCCAAGAATGCTATCTTGCCGATAATGGCAGCCTGTATGCTGGCCAAAGGGAAAAGTACTTTGACAAATGTTCCGGCCTTGTTTGACCTGAAAACAATGAGTCATTTACTGAGAATTATCGGAGCAAGAGTTGATCATAATGATGATGTGATGACCATCGATGCAGAGCATTGCAGTTTTTTTGAAGCTCCTTATGAACTTGTCAGCAAAATGCGAGCTTCTTTTTATGTAATGGGGCCTTTGATTGCGAGATTTGGTCAGGCACATGTTTCATTTCCCGGTGGATGTGCAATAGGGACAAGACCAGTTGACTTGCATTTATTAGCTTTCGAGGAAATGGGTGTTGATATCTCCCTCTCCAATGGTTATGTGAATGCCAAATGCGACGAGTTGAAGGGTGCTCATATCAAGTTTCCAATCTCAAGTGTGGGGGCAACCGCCAACACAATCATGGCAGCTACTTTAGCAAAAGGAACAACTGTGATTGAAAATGCAGCGATGGAACCTGAAATTGCCAGTTTAATAAATTTCCTTACTCTGATGGGTGCCAAGATCTCGGGTATCGATACTACAACAATTACCATAGAAGGTGTCAAAGAGCTTCATCCCGCCACCATGCCTATGATGGCAGACAGAATTGAAGCCGGTACTTTTATGTTGGCTGCAGCTATCACTAAAAGCGTCGTTACAGTCAGAAATTGCCAGAAAGAACATTTGACCTGTTTGATTCAAAAAATGGAAGAGGCAGGGTGTCAATTCAAATATTCTGATAATGATATTGTTGTAATTCCACCGGATGTACCTAAGTCAGTTGATATTATCACTGAACCATATCCCGGATATCCGACCGACCTGCAAGCTCAGTTTTTGGCTTATATGACTCTGGCAAGTGGAGTCAGCAGAATCGAAGATACCATTTTCCCGGACAGATTTATGCATGTAGGTGAATTGGAAAGACTAGGTGCAAAGGTTAAGATGGAGAAAAATGTTGCCTATGTGCATGGTGTCGAATACTTAAGCGGAGCGGAAATTATGGCGACAGATCTAAGAGCCAGTGCTGCTTTGCTTCTGGCCGGCTTAGCTGCAAGAGAGACAACGACCATCTCCAGAATTTATCATATTGACAGAGGCTATGACAAGATTGAAGAAAAGTTCCGGAAGATCGGTGTAAATATCAAAAGAGCATTGGATTAGCGGAAAAACATGAAAATAATAGTAACAGGCGGAGCCGGGTTCATTGGTTCGCACTTATGTGAAAAACTTCTTTCTTTGGGAAATGAAGTTGTTTGTATCGATAATCTATGTGATTTTTATGATCCTACGATTAAGAGAACTAACCTTAATAACAGTTTAAATAATAGTAATTATACATTTTATGAAAATGATATCCGTGACCTGGCTGTCATGGACAGAATTATTTCTACAGAGATGCCGGATATGATCGTACACCTTGCTGCGATGGCAGGAGTAAGACCTTCCATTCAAAACCCTCAGTTATATTACGACGTAAATGTACAGGGCACTCTGAATTTGCTGGAACTTTGTAAGAAATATGAGATCAGAAAATTCGTATTTGCTTCTTCTTCCTCTGTATATGGCAACAATCCGAAAACACCTTTTTCGGAAGAAGATTTCGTGGATAACCCCATATCACCTTATGCGGCGACTAAAAAGGCAGGAGAACTCCTCTGCCATACTTATTACCACTTGTATCAGATCTCTACAGCATGCCTGAGATTCTTCACGGTTTACGGACCCAGACAACGGCCTGATCTGGCAATACATAAATTCTCTGCTTTAATTTCCAGCGATTCTCCCATTGAATTTTATGGTGACGGTTCCACCCGCAGAGATTATACCTATGTTGATGACATTATTCACGGGATCTTACAGACTATGGAGTTTGTCCAAAAAGGACTGGTCTTTGAAGTCTTTAATCTGGGTGAGTCACAGACCACTACTTTGTCTGAACTCCTGGAACAATTGGAAACTCTGCTGGGCAAAAAAGCTATCCGCATCAATCTACCTCAACAGGCTGGTGATGTTAATATTACTTACGCCGACATCTCCAAGTGTAGAAGAATGCTGAACTATCAGCCTACAACTAAGATCAGAGAGGGGCTGGGTAAGTTTGTGGAATGGTTTCAGGGAAAGTAACTGAGTCTATAGTCCTGAGTCGTGAGTCATGAGTAGGGTGATTGAGGATTCGGACAAGTCGGACAAGTCGAACAAGTCAGACTTGTCGGACGAGTCAGGGGAGAACAATTCATCCTCTGCTCCTTCCACTTTGGGATTGACCGACGCCCCGTCGGTTCAAAAGGCAGAATGAGATGTTTACCGGAACACAGACTTACACTGACGGTCACAGACTTACAAGGACATGAAAAGAGATCTGAAGCTATAGTATGAGTGGGATTTACAAAAGGATAAACCCGCAGGCAAATAGTAAGAATAGAGTGGGCAGTATGCAGTAGGCAGGGGGCAGTGGAGAGATCGTTGTGGAGCAATCTGTGTATTCACACTTTTATTCTTGCCACGATGGGTAGAAGTTAATTACTTGGTATAGGTTATATAAATTGAACCATGGATTGAGGGGGAACTTTTGAGATATTTCAGTATAGTATTATTGGCAATTATATGTACGAGTCTTTTTTCTGTAGCAGATTCTTTAACCATAGAGAAGAAGAAGTCAGATAACTCACAGTTTGAAATTGGAGTTATGGCCGGAGTTTTTGAGGGTGTCAAGTTTGGAACAATAGAAAAGTATGTTAAAAAGAATATTCAAAAAGAAAACCATGTCGATTTTAAAATAGCTACAATTTTACCTGTTCGGGTTAAGGGTAAAGATGGTGAAATAAGTTTTGATTCTTCAAATGCAAAAGCACTGCTTTTGGGAGTCGAATACAGTAAATATACTTTCTCGGATTATGAAGAAGAAGAGGGTGAATTCACTTACTATACCTTGGGACTTGATTGGTTTACTGGATATGGCAAACATGAACCTAGACAAGCAAAATTTGTCATTCATAATCTGCCCTTTCCAAACATTGCCTGGGGTTGGGGAACAGAGTATAAAATTGGTAATCACAATCTTAGAGTTTCGGCTGATATCGGGATAAGACTGTATTTAATCAATTTCAATGTATTGTACAACTAAATAAGTGCTTAATAGAACACTGGCTTACAGTGAATAATACTGACAAGTAAAGAAATCTGCAACAATAGTTTTTGGTGTTTGTTAATAGTGATAAACCCGCAGGCAAGTACTTAGGCGTCAGTAGTCAGTGGGAGAGACAGGAAATGGACTATATGGACAAAATGGACAGTATAGACTTTTTGAGGTGTGAAGGCTTATTGAAAGTTTGATAAAAAAAAGAACTCCCGGGATGGGAGTTCTTTTTTGAAAAAGGGAGCTATTTACAGAGAAACAACAGCAAGAACATCAGATTTGGACATGATGAGCATTTTTTTGCCTTCCACATCGATTTCTGTTCCGCCGTACTTAGAGTAAATAACTTTATCTCCGACTTTGATAATTTTTTGTAATTCTTCATCGGTACCGACAGCGATGACTTCACCCATTTGGGGTTTTTCTTTAGCAGTATCGGGAATGTAAATACCACCCACGATCTTTTCTTCAAGGTCTTTGGGAGCGATTAATACACGGTCTTCCAGTGGTTGTAATTTCATTTTTTACCTCCATACTTAATTTAATAATAATATAATTTAAAATCACAAATTAGCAATGCCCTTTTTAGAGTGCCAGTTTTTTTCGTCAAGGTTTTTTCGTGTATTTTTGGAATAAATATGTAAAATTGTATCTTACAACAAGTTAAGCAGAAAGTCCTTGACAAAGAAAGTGATAGGGAAAATTTTACAATAGATTTTATAGAAGGAGAAGTTTAAAAATGACTAAAGCAGACTTAGTGAAAATTATTTCTCAAGAGACAGGGATAATCAGAAGAGATGTTGCAACCATGTTGGATAGTTTTTTAGAGTCAGTAAAAGACAGCATGCACAAAGGTGAACATATAGAAATCAGGGGTTTCGGGACTTTTAAATTAAAGACCCGTAAGCAGAGAATGGGCAGAAATCCCAAGACTGATGAGAAAGTTCCTGTACCGGAAAGAGTAGTACCCACGTTTAAGTTTTCCCGCGAATTTAAGCTTGCAGTAGCAGCAGTGAAAGTAAAATAACAAACAATTGGAGGAAAGATGCCGAGTGGAAAGAAAAGAAAAAGACATAAAATAGCCACACACAAAAGAAAGAAAAGATTACGTAAAAACAGACATAAAAAAAGGATAAGATAAGATCTTAGCGAGGGATATGTTCCGGTTACTTTCGGGTAATCGGAACATATTTATTCATTAGGAGTTTGTTTTAGGATATTAATTCTGAACAATGCAGTAGATATTAGATGTCAGGCGTCAGTCGTCAGGGGTCAGGGGTGAAAGAATAGAGAAAGGGTGTTTAAATATCTTGCAAATTCGTTCAAGGTATAATTATAGATATTTTCTTTTATTTACAAGTCTTGAATTCTAAAAATTTTCGACTCAATCGCCCAACCTCTACTAGATTATTCGGGAAAATGTTCATTCCACGATAATATTTTTATAAATCCTGTTACATTTTTGAGTTATGGGTGTTATAACTACGGAGGATTGATGAGAGTAGCTTTAATATGTATTGGTAATGAACTGCTTATTGGGAAGACTGTTAACACAAATTTAGCACATATTGCGAAGCGATTGTTCTCAGAGGGCTTTATTTTAGGGGAATCGAGAGAGATTCAGGATGGAGCAGAAGAGATCAGAAGAGCGTTTACAGGGTTGCTGGAGAGTCATGAGATTGTTTTGGTAACCGGAGGTTTAGGGCCGACGTCAGACGATATAACCAAGCAGACAGTAGCTCAATATTTTAATTGTCCATTAGAATATCAGGAAGATATTTGGCTGAGTATAGTTGAGAGATTTCAAAAGAGGGGAATTACTATTCCCTTGATCAACAAGAATCAGGCATTAGTTCCCCGGGGTTTTAAAGTTTTACCTAACAGGTACGGGACAGCTCCCGGACTGTATTTTCATTACCAGGAAAAGAATATATTCTTAATGCCTGGTGTACCTATGGAGATGAAGTATTTGTTGGAAGAGCAGGTATTACCTTTGCTGAGAGAATTATATACCGTACCCAAAACAAATATAGTAACCTTAAGAACAATGGGAATAGCTGAATCTGTTTTGGCGGAGATCCTGGAAGATATAGTCATTCCCACAGGTTTAAATTTGGCCTATCTTCCGCAGACGGGAAGAGTAGATATTCGGATATATGGTCAGAATGAAGGTGAATTTAAGATTTTAGTGGACAAAATCAGGAATCTGATTAACCCGTATATTTGGGGAGAGAAGGAAAACGACACCTTGCCGGGAGTTTTGTTAGAGGTATTGCAGTCGAGAGGTATGATGCTTTCTTTGGCTGAGTCCTGTACAGGAGGAATGGTACAGGAGTTGATTACCGGTATTCCGGGCAGTTCGCAGGCTTTCAAGGGCGGAGTTGTGGCTTATCAGAATGAGATCAAGGCTGAAGTTTTAAAAGTAAGTACAGCAGATCTTGAGAAGTTTGGAGCAGTGAGTGAGGAAGTAGTAGGGCAGATGGCCAGTGGAGTAAGAGAGTTGTTTCAGACCAGGGTATCAGGAGCGATCAGTGGAATAGCCGGACCTGGGGGTGGAACTGCGGAGAAGAAAGTAGGGACAGTATGTTTTGGTATATGTATAGATGATGAATTTTATACAGAGACCAGGCATTTTGACGGGAGTAGGGACAGCATACGGATAAAGTCTGCTGAGTATTTATTATATATGATTTTGAAGAGGCTTGCATGAATATATTAGTAATTGGATCCGGAGCAAGAGAGCATTGTATAGCAGACACGCTTTCCAATAGTGTGGAAGTGGATTATGTTTTTGTTTCACCGGGTAATGCCGGGATAGAGCGGGATTTTGTATGTGTGGTTCTGCCTGAGCAGAAAGATATTTTAGAATTTTGTCAGACCAATGAAATAGATTTTGTTTTTATCGGGCCTGAGAAGCCTTTGAGTGAGGGATTAACAGATTATTTAAGGGAGAACAGTATCCGTGTGGTAGGACCCACAAGAGATGCTGCCAGAATAGAAACGAGTAAAGTGTTTGCCAAAGAACTGATGCGGGAGTATGGTGTTCCCACGGCTGATTATAGTTCTTTTTCCAGTTATCAGGAGGCTTTGGATTATCTTATTGATGTAAAATTTCCAACAGTTATTAAAGCAGATGGTCTGGCAGCCGGAAAGGGTGTAATGATTTGCGAGGATTTTGAGAGTGCAAAACAGATCATAAATGAGTTAATGTGTAACAAAACAATGGGAGAAGCAGGGGAAAACATCGTTATAGAAGAGTTTTTAAGAGGATGGGAAGTATCACTTTTTGCATTTACGGATGGTAATGATTATCAGACAACAGTATTTGCACAGGATTACAAACGGATATTTGAGGGAGATCTTGGACCTAATACAGGGGGAATGGGTGCAGTGGCACCGGTACTCAAAGCAGAGGCATACCGATGGGAGATAGAGGAGACAATATTGAAACCTACTCTGCGTGCAATGCGGGAAAAGGGCTGTCCTTTTTCGGGCGTACTCTTTTTAGGTTTAATGATTTGTGAATCCGGACCGAAGGTAATCGAATTCAACTGTCGTTTAGGGGATCCTGAGACAGAAGTTGTTTTACCTTTGTTGAAAACAGATCTGGCAGAAGTATGTTTGTCAATACTTGATGGCAACATAGGCGATTTACGGCTTGAATGGGAAGAGAAAATGTTTGCTGCAACTGTAGTTTGTGCATCTAAAGGATATCCTAATACGGTAGAAGATCAAAAGCTTTTGTATTTAGAACAAGATTTAGAACAAAATGCTAAAGTATATTTTGCAGGGGTTAAGTCTAACAATGATGATCTGATAACAAGCGGGGGGAGGATATTGACTCTTACTTGTCAGGATAGTACACTTGAGAAGACGCTAACACAATGTTATAGTACATTGAAAAAAATTTCTTTTGAAGGTATGCAATACAGAACAGATATAGGAAAGAACGCACTTTAAAAAGTGTTTAGGGAGAGTAGATGAAATATTTCTTTGTTGTAGTGGGATTAATGTTACTAATTTCAAGTTTACCTGGAATTGCAGGTAATCCTGAAATTTTAAAGCAAACCCCGAATGAATTGATCTTAAAATACAAATTACCGCCATTTACCTTAAGTACAATCACGAAGAACAACATAAATTACAGCAGCATAAGCGGTGATTTTGTCAAATATCATAACGAAGAGGGAAGTCCGAAACTGCCTTTTTATTCAGATAATATCGGGATACCGGAAGATGGTAGTATAGATTTCAGTGTTATTGGAAAGAAGGATAAAGTACTAACTAATGTTTTAATTTGCCCAAATGACAGAATGGTTATCAAAGATGAATTAGGCAATGAGTTATATACAGTGCCCAAAGATGTTAATAAAATCACCAAAGAAAATATAAGCAATGAGTATTATCTCAATCAGGCAGTTTATGGCAATTCACGACTTTATCCCGGGAAATTAGTTGATAAGACAGACAGAGTGTTTTTTAAGGATCGTGCATTTGCTAACATAATATTCAATCCATTTCAATATAATCCTAAAGAGAAAAAGCTGATTGTCACAGAGGAAATCACGATACGGATTTTAATTAATGGAACAAAGACCGCAAACAAATCTTTATCAGGTAAATATGAAAAAGCCGATCAGGGATTTTATTTAAACAATGAGACCAGCAAATACTGGGCGAAACAGATCAAGAAAAACGCAGCCGGCAGTCAGACCAAAAATGAAACAGATGTGGTATCGGAACTGCAATTTTTGATTAATAAAAAAGGAATTTATAAGATTACCTACGAGTATTTAACAGCCAGGTTTGCTTTTTTACAAGACTCGCTGGGCTTTTCCACTTCCTTGGATTTCTCCAGTTTAAATCCCAAATTCTTAGAATTGAAGGATAAAAATGGACCAATTCCCATGAATTTTTATGGTGAATCTGATGATCAATTTGGACCTGGAGATTATTTTGAATTCTATGGTGAAATGAATCACGGGGAAGAAAGTTATTATGACAATAATACAAATGATAATGTATATACTCTCTTTCTTTCTGATCATATCGGGACAAGAATGGCTGTAGAAAATGGCGGATTGCAGGTTACAGATAAGAATAAGTTCATAAATCCGGATGCATTTGAATATACTGAACATTTTGAGAAACAGATGTTTTCTGATCGTTTAGGATTGCAAACGACATACTCCGGAAATCCCAATTATTTTAGAGAAGATACTATGTTTTGGAAGAGTATTCCGGCACCAAATCTGGAAGCATTGACATTTAATCTTGATTATCCGATTAATGCAACTACGAGATATTTTAGCTCAAAGATAAGTTTGTTTGGGATAACATACAATTTGTCTTCAATGACTTTTGATCATCATGCGATCATAAGGATGAATGCGGCTCTGATTGATCAACATACTTGGAGTGGTCAAAAAGAACAGATTTTTCAAAATGAAACTGCACTTGCTAACATGTTTCTCACAGACGGAACGAATTTTCTTTATATAGACTTACCTGGAGACGGCTCTTCAGGACCTAAAGAACAAATATATTTAGACTATTTCGATGTGACATATTGGCGAGAGTTTAAAACGAGGAATAACTATCTTGAGTTTACTAAACCTTCGAACAAACCATTGGGTTTGTATCAATTTGAGCTGAAGAATTTTACCAGACAGGATGTTTCGATATACAAGTTAGGCTGCAGTGTATTTAATAACATCCAGGTATTGCCTTTTAATGAAACGGGAATAGGACCGTATAGAATCGTCATTCAGGATAGTGTTATTTCTGCGAATATCAAGTATATAGCCTTAACAGAAGACATGAAATTACAGCCCCACAAAATTCTGCCGAATTTCCCTTCAGATTTGATGAGTAATGCAAATGCAGCAAATGTTATAGTGATAAGTAAAAAAGAATTTCTTGAAGATGAAGGTACACAACTTTATAAATCTACCTACGAACAAAAAGGTTATCAGGTCAAACTTGTTGATATTCAGGATATTTATGATGAATTTAATCAGGGAATAAAATCTGAAGTAGCTATCAAAGACTTTCTCAGTTATGCTTATTATAACTGGGGTACACCGCAGATAAACAACGTACTTTTGTTGGGCGACGGGATCTTTGATAAGAGAAATCTCCAGACGGTTGATAAATATGATATAATACCCATCAGAAATGTCTGGACAAATAAACATGGTGCTACTGCTTCAGATAATTGGTATGCCTGCTTAGTTGGTGATGATCCAGTTGCAGATATAAATATCAGCAGAATAAATGTTTGGGAGCAATCTCAGATAATGCCAATTGTCCAAAAAACAGTAACTTTTTATAACGGCAGTTTTTCCAGCGGATGGGCAGGCAAGGCAGTTTTAGCAGCCGGTGGAAAAATTGAGGATGGCAATGATATTTTTGCTACTCAATCAGAAACAGTCAGACAGTTATCCATTCCAAATTATTATCAAGTGGAGAGAGTATATACGGGTAATCTGGTACATGTACCACATGAATATTCCGGTACTACTTCCAAACTAATAGACAATATGGATGATGGGATTTGTTTTTTACAGTTCATGGGTCATGGTGGTGGAAGAATTTGGGCTGACTATAATCTGATGAATGTTAACAATATTGCAGATTTAAACAATGATGTATATCCTTTTGTCAGTAGTATGGCCTGTTTTGGTTCTGCATTTGACACAGAAGGAAGTGCCTGTATTGGAGAATCATTTGTAATGCAACCGGCCGTAGGGGCAATTTCACACATAGGATTTAGTGGTTTTGGTTATTTGGATCTGGACTTGGACTATAGTTTGTACTTAACTGATGGTTTTTTCAACCAGAACTTGCCTACAGTTGGTGATGTTGTTACATATACGAAAGCTCAGCTTTATGGGTTAAACGGATACTATTTTAATCCTTCAATTATGGCATTGGTTTCCGGATCTGTACTTCTGGGGGATCCTTTGATTCAATTCACCAAGCCGGAGAGAAATTATGATGTAGTTGAAAATAACAATAATTATAATCCTCAACCAGGCGACACATTACAGATTACCTGTACCTTTCCAGACAATGTGTTTGGAGCTAAGGTTATGGTGTGCAGCGAAAATGAAATTATATTAAACAGACCATTGATTGATTATCCTGTAATAAATAATAAAGTAGAATTTCAATATAAAGTTCCGACAAATATACCGGGACCTTATTCGAGAAGAATCAAATTTATGGGATATAGTGCAGAAGGACAATCAATTGCAGTATTTAACTACAGTGTCGGCAACTCTGCAGTAACAGATGTAAGAAATATTCCGGAAAAACCCACCTTCAGAGATTCGGTTTATATAAAATCCAGAATATTGGATAAAGATGGGATTAAAACTGTGAAATGTGTTATTGACACGGTCGAGAATGAATATACAAGACCGCCATTACCAAAAACTATGTATTTTGATGCTGTAAATAATGAATTCATTACTTTAACTCCATTTGCACCCTTCAAACCCGGAAGTATTGTTAAGTACCATTTCGAAATAGTGGATAGTACTGATTCTTTAACTGTCACACCAAAGAGCTCCTATAATTTCAAAATTGAAACATATGATATAGCTGTATTAAGTTTGAATTTAACCCAGGAAAACAAAAAGCCTGTGATCAAAGTTCTTACACAGAATCTAGGTCAGATTATATCCAGAGCCTGCTATCTTCGACTTTATGATATAAGCAGATCAACCCGCGAGGATGTTTTAATTGATAGTGTTTTATTTGATCCGCTCAACTCTTTGGAAAAACGCTGGGATTCTATAGAAATCCCCTTGCTAAACGGGGTAATGAAATATAAGTTGCTGGTGAACAAAGACTATAATTCTGAGGAAAGCTCTTTTGGCAACAATGCTCAGCAGATGACTTTTAATATGAACATGTTTATGGTTACCAATCAGGCAATGGAACATGCATCACTGGATAATAATTTTATTGTTCAGTTTCCTGCTAATATGACACAGGACAGTTCAGTATTTTATATCAGCAAAACAGCTACGGAAACACCCACTAATCAGGCAGATATAGAAAGAGTCAAACTTTATAGCGGGGTTGACAATCTGTCATATGAGATAAATACTTTGAATCCTGATCTGTTGAGTGACTCTCTGGGCCATTTTGCCAATAATAAGAAAATCCAGCTTCTTTTCAATTATAACAGAGCAGACACTCTGACACAGCAGTTAGAAGGGGAGAACAGTTACAGAATCTATCGTTGGGAACCTTTATTCCGTAAGTGGATAAATCAGGGAGGCTATGTTTCTCAACAGGATAATACAGTATCTGTGGAAGTTAACAGGACTGGCATTTATACGTTGATGCGAAACAGAGACCGTAAAGCTCCTTCTATTGATGTAAATATTGAAGGACAGGAATTTACGATGAACGGTTATGTTTCCGGTAAAGGTGTTTTATCCTTTATTTTTACAGATGCTAATGGAATAGACATTTTTGATCATCCTATTGAAGTATCGCTTAACGGTGTTGCAGTGGACAAGAGTGCCTATACAGTATCAGCAATACCGGGTCATTTGAGTCATATCCCAATGAAATTGCAGTTAAATCTTGAGCAGGGAAATTACTCAATGGTGATCAGTTGTACAGACGTGAACGGGAATTTTAATACGAAACCCATTAATTTCAAAGTTAGCAATACTTTTGATTTGATCAGAATAGCTAATTATCCGAATCCGGTTATAGCTAAAACCATAGATCCGGCGAATTCAGGCAGGACAAGATTCACTTACACTCTCACAGATGATGCTGATTATGCAGAGATAAAAGTTTTCACAGTAACCGGAAGATTGGTAAAGACCTTTAAAGATATTCCAAGTTCGGTTGGCTACCATGAATACCCCAGAAGTGTATATGGTTGGGATTGCACAGATGAAAGTGGATATGAACTCGCTAACGGAGTATATTTTTACAAAGTCATAGCGAAAAAACGAAGTAACCGCATCGAAAAAATATGCAAAATGGCCATCTTAAAATAGGGAGTTAACATGAAAAAGACATATATTATTCTGACTCTGGTTTCTTTATTCTTAAGTATAAATTTGTATGCCGGCAGATATGCCGGGGATTTTATGCTGATAGGCTCGGGAGCCAAAGCTTTGGGCATGGGTGGAGCTTATACAGCAATTGCACAGGATGGAAGTGCCATTTATTGGAATGCTGCCGGTATTGCTCAAATTCGGAAATCTCAAGTATCATTGATGCGGGCCTTTTTATATGATAACCAGGCTTCTTATGATAATCTGACATTTTGTCATCCATTACCTAATGATGTAACAATTGGAGTAAATTGGACCAGATTATCGATAGATGATGTACCTCTTTACAAAGAAGATCATCTTATTGGAACGAATGTAGATCAAAGATCAACCATTGAAGACCTGCAATTGACAGCAATTCCCGATAAAAATTATACAAGTACGGATGATATGTTCCAATTTGCATTTGCTAAACATGTTTATCAAAAATTGGATTTAGGATGGTCATTATATGAACTTCCTATGCACTTTTATTTGGGTGGTAATGTCAAATATATAAAACGTCAGTTATTTGAGAATACTGGCACAGGATCAGGTTTTGATTTGTGTTTTCTTTTCAGGACTAATTTAGGCGTTCTGGTTGATGTTGAGGGTTTAGGAGACATTTCTTCAGCCATCAAGCTTGAAGACGTAGGTGGAACAAAAATTACTTGGGATGTTGTATCAAATCATCAGGACGAAATACTCTATAATACAAGAGTAGGTTTTGCACTTTCACAGCCCATAAAGGCACTGAATTCTAATGTGACAATAGCCTATGATAAAAACTATGTTTATAACAGAGTTGCTCATTTTGGCATTGATTTCAAATATAAGGATTTACTGAATTTTAGATTTGGCGGTTATGAGAATAATTTAACTACAGGAATTAGTCTGAATATGTATAACATGACGATGGACTATGCCTTTATTACTAATGTTTTAGGTAGTACAAACAGAATTGGTTTAACCTTGAATTTTTAATCAAAGAGATAATCTCTAAAGTTTTTTCTATTTTTCTTGACAATAATGTTTAGGTTGTTAAGATTTAATTATGGAGGTTACCTTGAGTTATAAAATTGTAAAAAAGACCTATTATCCGGAAGGAAAGATAAAGTCTGAAGAGGAATTCGAGAACGAAGAAAGAAATGGTATCAGCCGTTGGTATTATGAAAATGGCATAATTGAAGCTGAATTACATTTTCGCAATGAATTGAGAGATGGAATCTATCGGTCATATTACGAAAATGGTATGCTTTGGCAGGAGTCTGTTTACGAACAGGATATGTTGGTTGGATTAACCAAGTGGTACTATCCCAACGGTAATTTAGCAGCCGAAGTTAACTATGAGAGTGGTGCACATGAGGGAGAGACCCGTTGGTATTATGAAGATTGTACAATCAAGTTGATAGAAACATATAAACTGGGAAAGCTTGACGGTATTGTATTCGGATTTGATAACAATGGAAAAAAGATATTTGAAGATACCTATGATCTAGGTAATAAAGTAAATTCCAAACAGTTTGATACCTTAGGTAACATTATTTCAGAGATAAACATCTCACAGAATGTGTCAAAGTATTAAGGAATTATTATTTGAAAAAAGAATAGCACAATTTCAGCATCTGGTCTAATAGATGAAAAATTGTGTCGAGTAAAAATACAAAACTTATACCAGAGGAGACTTAATGAAAAAAGGTTTTATCGTACTTCTGATCATCGTAGTTTTACTGATGATACTGTTTGGATGGGGTGTAAAGAAATTCAATCTCATGCAGCAAACAAATATTGAAGTAAAAAATAGTTGGGCAGAAGTAGAGAATCAGCTTAACCGTAGATATGATTTGATTCCAAATTTAGTGGAAACAGTCAAAGGCTACGCTAAACATGAAAAGGATGTTTTGGTTCAAGTGACAGAGATGCGTTCCAGAGTGGGTTCTGCCCAATCATTGCCGGAAAAGATGGATGCCAATAATGCTCTTTCAGGAGCTTTAAGCAGATTAATGGTTGTTGTGGAAAGATATCCGGATTTAAAAGCTAACACCAATTTTATTCGTCTTCAGGATGAATTAACCGGTACTGAAAACCGCTTAGCGGTTTCGAGAAAACGTTATAATGATACCGTAACCATTTATAACAAGATGATTGTTACTTTTCCTAATTTCTTGTTTGCAGGTGCATTTAATCTAAAACCAGCTGAGTTTTTTAAATCTCCTGTGGCAGCCAGTGAAGCACCAAAAGTAAAATTCTAAATAATAAGAAAGCGATTCAGGTAACTGAGTCGCTTTTTTTGTAAAAGCATGATTTCACAAATTTTTATTAAAGAGCATTTATTAAACCGCACAATAATATCATATTTATTAAATCCCTTCCCCCTTATTTATGCC
>CAYQPF010000045.1:0-10470 GCA_964419225.1 uncultured Candidatus Cloacimonadota bacterium
TGCTGCATTTCCAAGGTTTTCGTCTTATCAAACATATCAGGATCAACAAAAATCACATCTGATATATTCTTAATTATTCCATTACCCATACTTTTTCGTGTAAATAAAAGAGTATTTTCCGGCTTAACTGCTGATTCATCTATGACTATTTCTTCGTTATCTATCGTCAGAGGTCTGATTTGCAGGATGTAGAAAGTGGGAAACAAGTTCTTTGCTTTATCAGTTGAAAGGTTAACCGCAAATTCCATTTCAATTGGAACACCCATTGCAATCTCCCCTATCTGCAAAATCTCATCCAGAATCTTTGCCAAAGGAAAGAAATTATATTTTAGAATATTCGCAAAAGTTATAACTTTTAAACCTGCACAACAAAAGCCATCCACTAGTTGCTGATTTTCATAATCCCAGATTGAAATAATCTGCTTAAGCGTGCCATGATTTTCTGCTAACTTGATATTCAGTTTGACAATAGTCGCTTCTTCTCCGGCAAGAAGGTCGATATCATTCTTTTTTAGATCTATAGCAAAGAACTTTTTTTGAGAATTGGAAACAAGCTCTTCTGGTGATATAATTTCCAATTTTGGATATTTGGGACAGAAACGGTAAGTCTTTTCTCCTTCAACCACTGCCTTACCCAAACCAAGTGCAATAGTGGCTACTCCGTCTTTATGCTCCAAATATGAAGTAGGATAGAAATTATACGATTGAGCTACACCCGAAATATGAGGATAATAATAATCATCAAACTTCGTACCAACAACTTCCTGGATAATGACTGCCATTTTCTCCTCATCCTGCTTATAATTAATACTCTCGATATAGCTCCTGGCATCTTTGAGATATACAGAGGCAAAAACAAGCTTTATCGCATCAGTAAGCTGCTTATTTCTAACTGCCGAATCCTCATGATTGTTGGGAAGCATAATGGTTTGATAAACACCGGCAAAGGGTTGTGCCTGTGAATCCTCAAGCAATCCTGATGAACGCACTGCCAAAGGAAAGGTCACCTTATCCACAAATATGTTGAGTTTTTCTAGTAAATCTTCTGACAATGCTCCCTTCACAAAAATTTCACTTATCTCCTGATCGTTTTTATTTTCAATTTGCTTTCGAATATCATTTGCTTCTACAAAGTGATCAAATTCATGTGTCCCAATTATTGCCGTACTCGGCAATACAATTTTTACATCTGAGAAAGTCTTATCGTAATTCATCGCCACTAATAAAGCATTCAAAAAAGCCAAACCTCTTCCCTTTCCCCCAAGTGAGCCTTCTCTTAGTCTTAGTACATGATCAGTATCCAACAGGCATGAAGGATCAAAATTAATGATCTTACCTCTCGTTCTGACTATTCTTACTTCCTTAAAAACATTGAGCAAGAAATTCCTGATTTGATCAAGAGTTTTAAAGTCCTCCACCTTCATGGACCGGATTCTGCTCGCTATTTGAATTTCTCCATGTGCTACCAGCCATCCAGAAAAATGATTTCTTACACTATGATAAAGAATTGTTTCATCAGACATTTCATTTAACTGCACTTCAAAATCGTTTAAGTTTGAAGCACGACCAATTTCATTACCAAATTTATCCCTAAAAATAAAGTCACCAAATCCAAGTTTGTTTACAATAAACTGTTTCAACTCTGATAGTAAATGAGGTGAATTTTTATCCAGAAAATCCACCCGGAGCTCTCTTGCTTTAAAATAGTTATCTGTTTCTGCCGACTGCAGAAGAATTGGAATTTCTATCTTATCTTCTTTCAATTTCCGTGCTAATTCTATCCCAGCCTGTGAATCTAATCTTCCTTCTTTCATATACTTCACATCCGAAATTACACAAATCAAATACTCCCGGTATAATGCGTAATACTTCAAGGCATCCTCATAATTATGTACCAGGATTACCTTGGGTCTGGCTCGCATCCGAAGTCTTTTGTTGATATCACTCAGCTCCTGAGAGATAAGTAACTGTGTTTGCTTCATGATCTCTTCATATAGCAAAGGCAGAAACATGGAATAATAATTGATTGAATCTTCTACCAGTAAAATCACTCTCACCATACCATTTTGCGTATCATACTCAATATTTCTTTTGTCTTCGACACTACCTATCATTGCCAAAAATAATTTTGCATCACCATTCCAGAGAAATATTTCATCAATATATTTAACTTTTTCGGGATTTTTGAGAACAATCCCTACATCAGCCTGATTGTTTAACAGCAATTGTATGGGAATGTCCGGTCTTTTCTCTTTGATCTGTTTACTCAGCTTATAAGGTATAGTTTCCCCAGTACGTAACATTGTAATAACCAAGTCAAAATGCTTTTTATCCAGTTCATTTAAGGCTTCCTCCATTGTAGGAACACTCGTAATCCTGGGTGCAGTCGAAAGATTCAACTGACGATATTCACCATAAATCTGCTCTGAGAGACGGCCATCCTGTTCAAAAATAAAAGCATCATAAAAACTGGATATCAGGAGAATCTCCTTAACTCTGTTGTACATTAAATTATGAAAATTGTCTTCTCCAAATTTAAGTTTATTATAATAAAAATTTATTTCTTTCAGATCCATCTGCTCTCCTGATTACATAAAAAAAAGCCCGACATGCGGGCTTGGTTTATTATTTCTTATTAAGTCTCTCGTTTCGTATTTCCAGTATTTGAGGTAATACATGCTTATCATAACATTCAGGACAAATACTATGACTAAATTCGGCTTCTGAATGAGATGATATATACATTTCAATCTCCTGCCAGTAATTGTTATCTGATCGGATCTTTTTACAGTACGAACAGATTGGTAATAAGCCTTGTAAGGTTTGCACCTGTATCAAAGCCTGTTCAAGCTGCTGACGCTGTTTCTCCAGCTTTAAGGCTGACTTCACTCTGGCTATCAGTTCTATTTCATTTACCGGTTTACCAATAAAATCCATAGCCCCATTTTCAAAACTCAGCTTCAATGATTCGGAACCATGCATTGTCGCAGCAGTTATCATTATGATCGGTATATGCTGCCATATCTTGGAAGATTTGATTGTCTTACAGAGCTCGTAACCATTCATTCTAGGCATCATGATATCAGAAAGAACAAGATCAGGAATTTCTTTATTCATTCCGTGCAGAAGTTCTTCAGCGGAATAAAAACAAAACAGATTTTCAAATCCGGCTTCCCGGAGGAGAGCTTCAATTAGTAGAACATTATATTTATCATTATCCACAATAAATATTTTCATTTCTAGTAATTCAGAATTTTTCATATTACCTGCTTTTTTTAGTATTATTCTCTGTGGCATACTTAAATAAATCTGCCAATGTCTTATTCTTGTCGAAAAGCTTAAGTGTATTTGTTAACTGGGTGTCCATATAAATTCCAGCTTTATATCCTTCAATATCACCATATTTTTTAGTCATCAATTCGCTCAGTAAATTATATTTGATAAAAGATTCCGAGCTGTCAAGATCAGCTTTAGTATAGCTAACACCCTGCTCTTTGGCATAACTCATAAACTCATTGATCAAACTATTTGTGACTTTAAAATTACGCGTAATTTCATCCTCATGTTTAACCATATAATCAACAGTGAATGTAAAGAAAGCATTTTTCCTTCTCAAATCCATTTCCAGATTGGTCATTTTGGATTGTTCAATTTCATAATCTGGAGTTACACCACCACCACCATAAACATTTCTGCCATTTTGGGTATGATACACTTCTTTTTTTGCATCCGCTTCAAGTTTTTCTCTTTCTTGCTTTGTTACTTCTTTTCCACGCAGTAACTTGTCATTTAATTCTTTGTGAATACAACGACCTGATTTGATATAGTAGTGAGAAGTAGTAATCTTTATTCCATATCCGTCTGATAAAGGCATAAGCTGCTGAACAGAACCTTTACCGAAAGAAGTCTTTCCGACAACAAGAGCCTTATCCCAATCTTGTAATGATCCTGCAAAAATCTCAGCAGCACTGGCACTGGCTTCATTGACCATTACTACCACCGGATATCCCGATCGAATATGATCGTATTGAGTATAATATTCAGTATTTGACGCAGGAGAATTACCTCTTGTAAAAACTACAAGCTTTCCCTTCCCGATAAATTCGTTCACCGTATCAATAGCTTCAGTTAAAAGTCCGCCAGGATTAAAACGCAAATCAATAACCAAACCCGATATACCGCTGGCTTCCAACTTGTTTAATTCTTCCCTGAGTTCCTTGGTTGTACTGGCACTGAATTGTCTTATCCTGATATACCCAACTCCATTGTCTAATTTGAAAGCATAAGGGATACTCTTAATTTTAATTATATCTCTGATAATATCAAAATCAAGATCCTTTTTGGCTCCTGGTCTCTGTATAGTAATCATCACATGCGTACCTTTGTCACCACGCATTTTTTTGATTACATCTTCTGTAGGCATTGCCACAACATTAACGCCATCAACTTTAACGATCTTGTCCCCGGCTTGAATCCCCATTTTATAAGCAGGTGTCCCTTCCATTGGAGAAACAACTACAATATAATCACCTTGCTTATCAATAGTTATACCGAGCCCACCAAACTCACCTTTTGTCGATGTGTTGAAATCAGTAAGTTCTGAAGGTTTAAAAAAATCTGTGTGAGGATCAAGATTGGACAACATCCCTTCTATTGCACCATACATTAATGTATCGGTACTGACTTCGGTATAATAATTAGCTTTAATTTTAGCAAGAACTTCCTGAAACAAGCGAAGACTTTTGTAAGCTGAAGAAGAATCATTTGTCACTGCATTAATATTGGCAATATTGAACACTAAAATTGCCATTATTAACCAGACAAAACCGGCAACAGAAAGAATTATTCTGTTTGTTTTACTAATTTTCATAAACACCATCCTTAAGCATTTCCTTAATTTTTTTCACAATTAATTCCTCTATCTCTTCAAATCCTAACTTTCCATCAATTATATAATAACGATGTTTTTCTTCGTTGGCAATTCGAAGAAAACCATCTCTCACTTTTCGATGAAATGATTCTGATTCAAGCTCTATTCTGTCCAGCTTTTTTTCTTTGATTCTTTCCTGACTAATCTCCACAGGGATATCAAGTAATACAGTGAGATCTGGTTCCAGCCCATATGTAGCATATTTTCTGATAATATTAATAATCTGCAAATCTATGTCTCTCGCCGCTCCCTGATATGCTATCGTAGAATCATAATAACGATCTGAAATAACAATTTTACCCTCTTCCAAAGCCGGTAAAATCCACTCCCCTGTGTGCTGGCTTCTGCTTGCCATATACAATAACATTTCAGTCTCCGGTAACATGCTGACATTTTCCACCTTAAGCAGAATATCCCGAATCTGTTCCGATATTGCTGGCCCCCCAGGTTCTCTCGTCAAGAGTACAGGATAATTATGCTTCTGCAGATATTCATACAAACGCTTTGCCTGCGTGGATTTGCCACAACCTTCAATTCCTTCAAAAGTTATAAATATTCCCTTTTTCATCAAATTATGGTATCCTTTTTGTAGTTTTGATCATCTCTGTCCGGGAAATCAGTCAAAAAATGCAATCCCCGGCTTTCCTTTCTCAACAAACATGATTTTATGATCATACTGGCTACTATAGCCATATTTCTTGTCTCTATTACTTCCTTTTTCACATTGTTATGCTCATAAAAATCGTTAATTTCCCTTAAAATAACTTCTATCCGGGAAAGAGCATATTTCAATAACCTGCGGGATCGGGAAATTCCCACATAACCCTGCATGATCATTTTGATATTCTCCTTATTATGTGATATCACAACCCAGTCATTCTCATTGAATTTACCAACATCTTTCCATTCAGGAATTGGCGGAAAATCTACTTCTTCCCTGTTCGATTCATGATTTCCTGCTCTATAAGCAATAACTAAAGCTTCCAAAAGCGAATTGGAAGCAAGCCGGTTTGCCCCGTGTAATCCCGTACATCCTACTTCTCCTGCCGCAAATAAGTTCTGAATGTCAGTCAACCCATCTACTGTGGTCAAAATACCTCCACAGAAATAATGTGCTGCAGGTGCTACGGGAATGGGTTGCCTGGTAAAATCTATCCCATATTTGGCACATTTCTTATCTATATACGGAAAATGTGCTTTCAACTTCTCCCGATCTACCTTTGTCGCATCAAGCCAAACAAATTTCTCATTCCGCTTCTTTAACTCAAAATCTATTGCTCTCGAAACTATATCCCTCGGTGCTAAACTTCCCAAGGGATGATACGTCTTTAAAAAATCACTTCCATCCTGAAGTCTCAATACAGCTCCTTCACCTCTTAAAGCTTCACTAATTAAAAAAGTGCTGCCATCCGGTGAATAAAACGCTGTTGGATGAAATTGGATAAACTCCATATTCGCCAGCCTCGCCCCGGCTAGCTTAGCCATCGCTAAACCATCTCCTGTTGCAACATCAGGATTTGTATTATGTGTATAAACCTGACTCGACCCACCCGTCGCAAGCATCGTCTTCCTGGCTCGGAAAGTCTTCACTATTCCCGTTCCAACTTCAATTACATAAGCTCCCCAACACGTAATTCTCGGAATAAAACCGTCTGTCTGTAATATGTGATGTTGAGTAATCAAATCTACTGCTATATGATTTTCATAAATATCTATCTGCGGATTATTCCGACAGGTTCTAATCAGTGCCTGCATGATCATATGCCCCGTAGAATCGGCTGCATATGCAACTCGTTGCTGTGAATGCCCGCCCTCTCTCGTCAAAGACAAATTCTCCAGCGACAAATCTATTGTATCATCCTTCGCTGTAAATTCTGTACCAAGGTCAATCAGATATTGGATCAATTTTGGTCCATCCTGGACAAAAGTCCGGATCACTGGTATTTTTCCTAATTCAGCACCTGCAATATAAGTGTCATGAATATGCTTATCGAAAGTATCGTGCTGATCAAGTACTGCCGCAATCCCACCCTGTGCATACTCTGTATTGCAATCATCTATTTCTTTCTTTGTGACTAAGGCTACCCGGCCAAGTTTAGACACTTCTAATGCATATACAAGTCCTGCTATGCCACTGCCGATAACCAAAAAGTCATATTCCAACATATCTTCTCCTAAACAAAAAGACCCATCAAATAAGCATCTTCAACAGGATTGTCATAATAATTTTTCCGAACCGATAAATATTTGTATCCCATGGATTCATATAATTTAATTGCAGAAACATTACTCATTCTCACTTCCAAAAAGAAATTCCTGGCTCCGGTTTGTATCTTTTCTGTCATAATACTTGATAAAAGGTACTTGCCTAAACCCTTTCCCTGATATTCTTTCCTGATCCCTATATTTGTGATCATACATTCATCCAAAACTATCCAGGCACATAAATACCCTATTATTTGATCTTCGGGATCTGTCAAAACATATGCCTCATGCTGATTAATCTCCATTACATACATATCTTCTGTCCAGGCATCAGAGCCAAATAGTTCAAACTCCAGCTCAAGAATCTTCGGCATATCTGCCAGAACCATTTCTCTGATCTTTAACTGCATTAATAAACCAATTTCTGCCCGGGTGATAAAATCACATTCTTCTGATGATTTTTCATACTAACCTTCAAATTATTCTGAGAAATGATGTGATCCTGTGTCACATTTAGCTTTTTAGCTATTTTGTAAATACTATCTCCTTTAAGTACAACATAGTATTTTGATTTGGGAGTTTCCTTTTTTACAACAACAGTATCCTGTGCTGCAGGAGTAGTTGTCGAATCCGGCGTTGATGTTGAATTAGTGTAGATCATATTATAAACTTTAAGTCTCTGACCCTTTCTAACCTTAGTCCTCTTTAAACCATTCAATGACTTCAGCTCCGCCACTGTCATATTATATTTTTCTGCAATGGAAAAGATAGATTCACCTTTCTTTACAGTATGCCGAACAATAATGTTCTTGGATTCCTGTTTCTTCTGTTGGAATTTCCTCTCTACCTCTGCCAGTCTCATGGTATCTTTTACAGCTGTCGCAGGTACATATATTTCATATTCACCTGGAGGCAGGATAACATTATTTATCAGCGAATACCTTCCTACCTTATGCTTATATATCTTGATCCAGGGATTATGCTCCCATATTTTACTGATTACCGTCCCTTGGGCATTTGCCCAGTCATCTATTTTATAAAAACCATTTAATACAAGCTTCTCACTTCTCACTGTATCAAAAAAGAATGGTTCACGAGGGAACTTCTGCCCAAAAATCTTTTCTTCATTCTCAAAGATCATCTTTATAGCCAAAGCTCGCCAGATGTACGAATTCGTTTCATCCACACGCATTATCAAATCAAAGAAATTCTTCCCGCCCTGATCCCGTGCTGCTTTTATTATACTGCCACTCCCGGCATTATATGAGGCCATCACCAATAACCAGTCCTCTATGCCCTGACTCTTTAAATAACTATTACTCTTATTCAGGTAATCCACTGCTGCATAGGTGGACTTGATTAAATGCCTTCTCTCATCAATGTACGAATTCAATGTCAATCTGTGAATCTTGGCTGTAGCTGGCATGAATTGCCAGATCCCTGCAGCTCCCACACTTGAATATGCCATATAATTCAAATAACTCTCTGCTACTGCCAAATACTTAATATCCAACGGAATATCGGTTTTACTGAAAACTGTATCAAATATGGGAAAATATATTGTACTACGCGGAATATACTTGTATGCATATTTCAATTCTGTTCTGAAAATCTCAGAAAACTTCGCATATACCCTGTCATTCTTTAAATTGAACATTTGCCCCGCAAACTCTATTGAATCCGGAATCTGAAATGACGGGTTTGCCATCAATCGCTGATTCGACAACTGAAGTTCATAATCCAAAGAATCAATTACTATCGTCATATTATCTATAACAGATAAAAGAGAATCTATTTGCTGTGCCTGATACTTTACCAAATAACGTAATGAATCAAGCTGAATAGGAGCAAAATTGTTTTCCTCCAAAGTATCAATTTCTGTCTTATTCACGACAGCTTCTTTGACTTCTTCTTTTTCCACAAAAGATTGCTGTACTGCAACAGAATCCTGCTTATCCTTTACTAATAAATTTGGTAACTTTGCATAATTCAGCTGGCAACTTGTTAATAATAGCATTGCCGGAAACGTTAATAAAATTGTTTTTATTTTCATTCTATTCCTCTAAAAATTTAATCAAGTTTTGTTGCATTGTACTGTATGTAATCAAGTTGATAAATATCTTTAAGCCAATCCTGATGACTCTTGTACCATTTAATTGTTTCATCCAGACCCCTCTCTAAACTATACTGAGGTTTCCAGTTAAAATATTTGCATACTTTGCTTATATCAGTATGATATTTCAAAGTCTCTCTGTTCTCTTTTTTATTTATCTTAAAATTCAATTTTTTCACATCCATCAATCTTATTATAGATTGCACAACCTCTGACACCTTGTAGGTATAACCAAGACCCAGGTTAAATGTTTCATTTGATTTTTCGTTTTGCATGATTAGTTCCAATGCTGAACAAAAATCCTCAATATATAACCAATCCCGGATATCCGATCCATCTTTATGTAATGCTATGTCTTTTTCTGCTAAACAGGCATTAATTACAAGCGGTATTAATTTGTCGGGAAATTGGTATTTACCATATACATTGCTGCAACGCACTATCGTACTATCAAGATTGTGTGATCGTCTAAAGGAATCCACCAGCAAATCAGCACTCGCTTTAAGTACATCATGCAAATACACTGGTTTGAGCTTACTCTCTTCTGTATTAAGTCTTTTTGCAGAAGTACTGCCATAAACCTTGTCCGTGGAAATATGAATGTATTTTTCGGTATGATTATCTCTACAAAGACAAAGCACGTTATATGTGCCTGTCAAACTGGTCTGATTAATAACATTAAAATTCTCTGCACTGTCAACTCCCGGATTATAATCAGCAAAATTTATCACCACTTGAGGTGAATATTGCTCAAATATGCTCTTCATATCCTTGAATACACTGCAATTCCCCTGCACAAAATAATAAGAATCCAAATGCTTTACTGTGTCCAAATTATGCAAATTGGCAGATCTTTCCAAACTGTCAAAATTGATTATCCGGTAATCCGGATAATTCTTTAAAAGATAATGTATATAATTGGAACCTAAAAAACCGGCTCCCCCTATCACCAAAACTATTTTATTCATCTAAAATCCATTTTTTGTTTCCATTTTCAATAATCATACTTTTCTGTCAACTTCGGCATATTTCTTCTTCACTCCCTTCTTCTCCACTGACACCTGACACCTGACTACTAGCACCTTACTACTTGCCTGCGGGTTTGTTGTTAAATTCTTTTTTTTAAAAAAGCAAGGACTTACAATAAAAAGCTTTATTTAGTCTTTCCAATATTCTGTCAGCAGATTATATCACCTGCTTTCACTCCCTTCCCTTATTAAAA
>CAYQPF010000045.1:10570-31568 GCA_964419225.1 uncultured Candidatus Cloacimonadota bacterium
ATACCTGACGCCTAATCTTTTCACTCCCCTCTCTTCGCAAGAGAGGGGCCGGGGGGTGAGTTATTCAACCCACTGCCCACTGCCTACTGCACACTGCCAACTCTCTCCTTACTATTTGCCTGCGGGTTTGTTGTTAAATTATTTCCTTAAAAGAAGCAAGGGCTTACAACAAAAAGTTTTTTTTTAGTCTTTGCAATATTCTGTCAGCAGATTATATCACCTGCTTTCACTCCCTTCCCTTATTAAAAGGGAAGGGTCGGGGATGGGTTGTCGGAACTCTCAACTTTCCCATCCTCTGCCTGTCCATTTTGTCCATTTAGTCCCATCTTGTCCATTTTCCTGCTGAAATCTGATACCTGACGCCTAATCTTTTCACTCCCCTCTCTTCGCAAGAGAGGGGCCGGGGGTGAGTTATTCTCCCCACTGCCCACTGCTCACTGCCCCCTGCCGACTGCATCCTGCCCACTGACAAAAATAGTTCTTGCCAGAAAACCCACTACTCGTTATATTAGTATTAGAAAGTAGAGTAATAGAATGTTAAGTAAGGAGGTTCTATGTCCAAAGCTCATCTCGTAGTCCTGGGGTTCGTGAACCGTAAACCCATGTACGGCTACGAAATCATCCAAATAATAGTTAAAAAGAAACTCAATATCTGGGCAAATATTAAACTGCCCTCAATCTACAAAGCCATGCAGGTTTTAGAAGAAAAAGGTTATTTGCTTGGTAAACAAGAAACCGAAGGCAATAATCCGCCTCGCACAGTCTATTCCCTGACAGAATCAGGAAAGGAATACTATAATAAAGTTTTACTATCTTTTATCGAAGAATCCTCTGAGCAACATCATCAATTCTGGTTTGCCTTATCTCTTTTAGATAAAGAATTGAGTAAGAAAGACTTTTTAAAGATTTTATGGAACAGACTTCAATTTATAGAAAGAATCATTGATAAACATAAATGCGAAGAAATGAGACCCGTTGGTTTCAAAGATATCGATAATCCTCCCTTTGTTTACAAACATATGCTTAAACTTGGAGATAACATAATAAAAACCGAGTTGGAAGTACTGAAGGATCTAATCAAAGATGCGGAAGAAAATTACGACACTTTTAGAGGTAAGGAATGAAAAAAACACTATTAACACTATCAGGCATAATTCTTATAAGTTATGCTGTAGGAACTGTCTCTTTGACAATGGAAGAAGCCAAAAAAATGGTTCTTACAAAAAATCCGGCTTATTTAGCCAAACAATATTCATATAAATCCTCCCAATATGATTCTTATACGGGATTAACTGCTTTTCTTCCGACTGCCAAATTGAACGCAAAGTATATGGAGCTCGATCCTGGTCCATCTCCTTCAAATCAAAACCCCAATGCCTCTCCCTTTACCAGGTCATATGATGTAACTATTAATCAACCCATATTTTACGGTGGAAAATTGCTTGGAAGTTATTTGATCAAAAAAGATGCTCAAAGCATTGCTAAACTTAATGTGCAATCTCAAAAACTTACAGCTCTTGCAGATGTGGAAAGTAAGTATTTCACTTTGCTTGAAGCAAAAGAATTCAATAAAATTGCCCAAAGTGATCTTACTTCATCAACCCTGCATATGACTATTGCCAAAATGAAATATGAAAATGGTGTCATTTCCAAACCTGAATATTTGAAAATGCAATCTCAAAATGCCACGAAAGATGTCAGCCTTCTCCAGGCAAACACCCTATATAGTATTTCCGAGAAAGACCTCGCTAACTATTTGCAGATCAAAGACTCTCTACAAGTCACCGACATAAATTTTGAAAATTATCTTCCTTATGTTGATCAACTAAAAACACTCAACAGTAGCAAAACATCCGAAATTCTGAACAACCTCACTATATTCGCCAAAGAACATAATAATACAATCAAAATCACAGGTAAATCACGGGATTTGTACAGTAAAGCAGCTATGGTCGCAGGTGCAAATTTTCTCCCTATGGTAAACTTGACCTATACTCAGGCTTATACTGACAATTCCACCTTAAACAATTTTGAAAAAAGTTCTACTCTCCTGCTTACTGCCTCTGTACCTATTTTCCCCTTGGCTGATAACGGCTTCACCTATTTCAAAGCCAAATCCGAATACAAACGTACTGTACAGGATTATAATGCCAGCAAAGATGCCATCGAACTGGCTGTCGAAAGCAGTTTCCTCAATCTCTTAAGCAATGCACGTCAAATTGGTGCTTCCAGACTGGCTCTCGAATATACACAGGAAACCTATAACCAGTTAGAAGAAAGATATAAAAATGGAATGCTGTCTGTGAATGATATGATGGATGGGGAAGTGATGCTCTTAAGTGCTCAAACAAATATGATCAAAAGCAAATATGCTTTCCTGAGAGCAAAATCAACTCTCGCTCTGATCCTTAATCTTGAAGATGAAACAATATTATGGAACTTATTAAAATAAATTATTTTGGAGGAAAAATGCATAAACAAATTTTAATACTACTTATAGCAGGTAGCCTCTTCTTTAGTGGCTGTGGGAAAAAAACTGTCAATAAACAAGGAAATATCACTAAAGACGAACAACAAGTCGTAACTGTCATCTCCCAACCTGTGCAACTACAGAATCTCGAAGAATATATCGAAGTAACAGGAAAACTTGAGGGAAACACTGACATCAATATGAGCAGTGAAACCAGTGGTAAAATTGTCAGTCTTTCTAAAAGACTGGGCGATTGGGTAAATATCAAAGAAGAAATTGGCAGAGTCGATAATGAAGCTGTCAGAATTCGCTTTGAACAAGCCAAATCTGCCTTGTCCTCTGCTGAAATTGCCAAAGAAACTGCCGATCTCAATATGAAATCTGCCGAAAATCTTTATAAAGCTAACAGTATCTCTGCGATTGAATACAAACAGGCGACTATTGCTCTCAAAGGTGCTCAGGCCAATTTGGAAGGAGCTCAGGCCAACCTGGAAGCTGCTAAACAAACTTTAAACAACTCCAAACTCGAAGCCTCTGCCTCAGGTTATATTACCGATCTCCCCTTGAAAGTCGGACAATATATCTCCCCTGGCATGCCTGTCTGTACAATTGTGGATAGTAAAATGCTGATCATTAAAACCGGAGTCGGTGAAACCGATATTAAAAAAGTAAAAAAAGGACAGAATGTGATAGTCCGCTATTCAAATTATCCGGAGATTTATAATGGAACTATCAGAGGTGTGGGCATCAAACCTCTTTCCGGCACAGCCACTTATCCTGTCGAAATTCAATTGAATAATCAACAAAATAAACTCCTTCCCGGGATGGTCATCAATGCTAAAATACTCAGCAATACTTATCGTGGTGTCGTTTATACCTCTTACAACAATGTCCGCAAAATCTATGATAAAAACTATGTTTTTATTATCAATAACAATGTTGCTGAACAAAGAGAAGTTGAACTGGGAGTTGCCGTAAACGAAAATGTTATTCTGGCCAAAGGTGTGAAAACTGGAGAACGTCTGGTGATCGAAGGTTCTGATAACCTGGAAAACGGCACAAAGGTTACAGAAAAATGAGCAGATTTAGAGGAGATTATCGATGAGTTTAGCTGAATTTTCCATCAAAAATGCTGTTCTTGTAAATCTGGTGATGCTGATTGTCTTTGCTGTGGGAATTATCTCCATGTTTATCATTCCCAAGGAAGAAATGCCGGCTGTCGATTTCGGCAGAGCATTCATCCTGGTTATTTACCCTGGAGTATCACCTGAAGAAGTTGAACAACAAATTGTTAATAAAATTGAAGAACAAATAGCCGATATCGATGGCATTGATTATATCGAATCACATGCCTCGGAAGGCAAAGCCATGATCTCTGTCAGCTTTGAACCTAATGCCGATATTGATAAAGCCATGAATGATCTTAATACCGAAATGAATAAAGTTACCGATCTTCCGGCTGATGCTCTCGATCCCACTATCCTTCGTTTAAATATGCGGGAAGTAAATCCCATCTGTCAGGTTGTTTTAGGCGGTAACTTCAGCGACGATTCAATGCGCGAAATTGCTGAAAACATGAAAGAAGGAATTCTTAATGTCAAAAATGTCTCCAAAGCTGATATCAGCGGTACCCGACAAAAACAACTCTGGGTTGATGTTCAGGCTGAAAAACTTGACCAGTATGGTCTTACCCTAAGTGATTTAATGTCCATGATTCAAGCCAGAAACATGAATATCCCCGGTGGTACTGTCAAATTCGGAAGAGCTGAATTTATCATCAGAACCATGGGTGAATACGGAAAAACTGAAGACCTGGGAACAATGGTCGTAAAAATGGATAGTAATGGCCGTGCCATCAGAATGAATGAAGTTTCTGTCATCAAAGATACACTTCAAAAAGTGGAAACAAAGGATAAACTAAATGGACGCAGAAGTGTTAGTATTCAAATTTTTAAAAAAGCCGAAGGCAACATTATCTCCGTTATGGATGATGTTAAAGCCTATGTTGAGTCTTTCTCTAAGAATATTCCCGGCTTAGATGCCAGTATCCGTAATGATGGTTCAATTGATGTTAAAAACAGCATCAGAGCTCTTGGCTCAGACTCCTTAATGGGTATCATCCTCGTATTCTTAGCACTGCTAATCCTTCTGGGAATGAGAAATGCCCTCCTGGCTTCCTGGTCTATTCCCTTCAGTATTTTCGCGGCTTTCGGTCTCATGTATGTTATGGATATCACTGTAAATACTCTTACTCTTTTCGCCATGATCCTGGTCGTGGGTATGATCGTCGATAACGCTATCGTCGTCATCGAAAACTCGCATCGACACAGAGAAGAAGGATTGTCCACTAAAGAAGCTATCATCAAAGGTGTGGACGAAGTCATCTGGCCTCTCGCAGGAACTAACCTCTGTCATGCCGCAGCCTTCATCCCACTTCTAATTATGCAGGGTATAATGGGCAAATTCCTCAGCGTCTTCCCCATCGTCGTTACTATCGCTCTGACTGCCTCCTGGTTCGAAAGTATGATCATTCTCCCGGCACACCTATATCAATTTGCTGGTAAATCCACCTCGAAAGATAGAACCAAAAAAGTACAACAGGCAATCATCCATAAATATCAAATCGCCCTGAAATATGCCTTGAAATACAGATACTGGAGCGTTGCTGCAATCTGCTTCCTATTTGTCTTTTCCCTGGGCTTGTTGATGTCAGATGCCATTACGAAAGAATTCTGGCCAACACAACAACCAAAATCAATTCTCCTGAAACTTCAAACTCCCATCGGTACAAACATCGATGTGACCGAAAATATGGTTAATAAAGTGGAAAACTACATTTCAAACATGAAAGAAAAACAAGATATTGAAGCAGTTATCACTACTATCGGAAGTATGGAAGTCAATCATCAAAGTGATGTCAAAACTTCTAATGCTCAAATTGCCATCGATCTTGTTGATCTGGAACAAATGAAATACAATCACGAACAAATCCAAAATTCCATCAGAGCATATCTAAAAACAATTCCTGAATTAACTTCTTATAAGTTCGATCAGGTCAGAGGTGGCCCTCCTTCTGGTGGCGATGTGGAAATCCGCGTCAAAGGTGATAATCTCGACAAACTGGAATCCATCGGGGCTATCATCAAAAATGATCTTAAAAAAATCCCGGGTGTTGAAGATATCGAAGACAGCTTCCGACCCGGTAAAAAAGAAGTCAGAATCATCCCCGACTACGATAAAATCTCAATGTATGGGTTAACAGTCGCTCAAATAGCTTCTACAATCCGTACCGCCAGTAACGGCAGTAAAGCTTCTACCTATCGTGGTAGCAGTATCAAAGAATATGATTTGATCGTTAAAATGGAAGACAAATATGTCGCTAATCTGGAACAACTGAAAAACCTTAAAGTCCGCACCAGAACCGGTGACCTTATCGCTATAAAAGATCTGGCAACCTTTGAAGTCGCCAGCGGTCTCTCAGAAATAACTCACAGAGATAAAAAACGCGTTATTACAATTACCGCAAATAATACCTTCTATACTGTAAACGGTAAATCAAAAAAACAAACAACAAATAAAGTAACCGAAGCTCTCATCGGTAACACTTTCAAAGGCACAACAGGCAGCCTTGGTCACTTTGAAAACAGATTCCCGGGTTACTTCATCGAATTCGGCGGTCAGGCTGAAGAACAAAGAAAATCTTATTCCTCTCTTGCCTGGGCATTCCTCTTAGCCTTATTCATTATCTTTACCATTTTGGCAACTGAGTTCAAATCCTATGTACAACCCTTGATCATTCTCACAACTGTACCCTTCGCTTTCATCGGTGTAGTCATTGGTCTGGCGTTGACAGGTATTGCTCTTTCTCTGAATGCCCTGATCTCGATCGTGGCTCTCTCCGGAATTGTCGTTAGTAACTCTCTACTCGTCGTTGACTTTATCAACCGGGCCAGAGAAGAAGGTATGGATAGATGGCATTCCATCATCAGAGCCGGCTCGGTTCGCTTAAGACCCATCCTCCTGACTTCCATCACTGCCATAGCTGGTATGCTGCCTCTCGTCTTTTCAACCTCCAAAGCATCTTACCAGTGGAAACCTATGGCCGTCTGTATGACTTTCGGACTTAGCTTTGCCACCATCCTCACCCTCTTCATCATTCCCTGTATCTACTCTATCGTCGATTCCCTGTTCTCCAAATTGAAACTATCCGGATTCGAAGAACATATGAGCTTCGAAGATGCCATGAAATTGGAAGCAGATGGAAAAATCAAATTAGAGGATATTGAGAAATAACCTCTTGCTCATAAAAAAAGGGCAGACTCATATGTCTGCCCTTTCTCAATTCCAAGTCCATACTGTCCATCTTGTCCATTAGGCCCATATAGTCCATTTAGCATGTTCTGAATTTTGTGCTTGATCTTTTAGAATAATTTCAGATTTGCTCTGTCAAAACCTGCTCCAATCACCCCAATTTCCCGCAACACTTCTTGTATTTCTTTCCACTCCCACATGGACATAAATCATTAGGTCCAACTTTGCTCGAAAATAACGGGTGTACTTTCCTGCTTGCTTTACCAAAACTAAGTATTTCTTCAGGTGTAAACCCCCTGTTACTCCACATTCTGGTCGTATTATTGACTACCATTAAAGAATCCAAAATCAATTTCGCCTGCTCCATATTTTCAAATTCTATACTATAATGTTCAAAAATTTCATTGAATAAATCACCCGGTTTCCCGTCTAAATCACAATTGTTCGATGCATCATAAACAATATCCTCTGCTTTTTCTTCATCGAATCCGAATTGCTCCATCAACTGCTCTTTAAGTTTTAACATTTGTGGCGTAACTTGATAGTACAACACATTCTGAAATTTCAATAGTTCTTCCTTTTCAGGTATATATAAAGGCTTACCTTTTGTTAAATTCAATAAAAGCTGAAGTTCCTCTGTTCCATCTACCAGCAATCCAGTATTTACTATCATATCATTAATAATTCTAAAAGAATCTGAATATTGCTCATAGGATATCATTATCAGCTCCAACAACTCTTGCGATCTTAAGTCTGTATTCTGCTTGAAATAAATGTGCATCAAATCCTTGGTTTCCAACAATCCATAAAAATTGACACATGCATCGATATAAGACGTAAAATTCCTTATCTGTGGGTGCATTTTCTCAACTTTCTCCCAATTCACAGTCTGCAAAGCCTGCTTGATCTCGTCAAAAATATAAAAGGATTTTAACTTTTCATCCCCGGTAAGCTGTGGTTTATTGACAAATAAATTATTGTGTAAATACCAAAATCCTTCCAGTATATGGTTCGCCTTTAGATTATCCTTTGCCATTAAAAGTTTGGTAAGATTATAAGAAGCATCAGGTGCATAGAGTAAGATTTCCTCCAAATTAAGGGGATCTTGTAAATAATCCATCACATAATTTATTAAATCCTGCTTTAGCAAAAAAGGTGGCACTATATCTTCACCTATCTTTGTTGATATTATCTCTAATAAAACATCCTTAGTTAATTTTTCTAAATTCCTTTTTAATGATCTCGGTTTTACTGCCTTCTCTTTTTGCATCTTCTCCCCCAATATCCAAAATATAACTTGGGTTTACTAAGCAGAAAATAAATTATTTTGTCAAAGTATTAATCGCATTAACCCGGATTGTGCAGTAGAGGTTTGCAAACTGGGTCGAAGATCGTGAAGAGTGAAGGTTTGCAATCGAACGAGGTTATATAATAAATATATGGTGAGTGAGATTGTAAGTCCTTCAAATTCACTAGCTTCAGCCAGATTGTAAAGATTCTACTGCACAGTTCGGGATTAATTATCAAATGTCTTTTTTAGAATAGTCTTCTGATATCTCAAAATTGCTACAATATGAACAATATGATAAATTACTAAAATTTTGTCCATAATGTCCATCAAGTCCATTGTGTCCATATCGTCCATCATCTCAACTTTGTTTTCCCATTAATATAACTCCCACTAGAATATTTCATTGACAATTCGCAACAATCTTAAAATCAGTATAAATATAGGGAGGGGATTACTGTGATTAGAATCGAGGGTATCTCTAAATGCTTTGATAGCTTCTGGGCTGTAAATGACGTGTCTTTGACCATTAAAGAAGGAGAATTGTTTTCTTTCCTGGGTCCAAGCGGTTGCGGTAAAACTACCATTCTCAGAATGATTGCCGGCTTTGAAATTCCAACGCAGGGAGCCATTTATATCAATAATCAGGATATCTCTGAACTTCCACCCTACAAACGTCAGGTAAATACAATCTTCCAAAACTACTCTCTTTTCCCGCATATGACTGTTTTTGAAAACGTAGCTTTTGGTCTCAGAATCAAAAAAGTTCCCAAAAATGATATTAAAGATCAAGTCGAAGAAATGCTTAAGCTCGTACGCATGAGTGAACATAAACAAAAATACCCTGATCAGATCAGCGGTGGACAAAAACAAAGAATTGCCATCGCCAGAGCTCTGATTAATAAACCTCAAGTCCTTCTCCTGGATGAACCCTTGGCCGCTCTCGATCTCAAACTCAGACAACATATGCTTATTGAATTGATGAATATCCACGATCTGGTCGGTATTACATTTATTTACGTAACTCACGACCAGGGTGAAGCTATGAGTGTCTCTGACCGACTGGCTGTCATGGATAAAGGCAAAATCATCCAAATCGGCCCTCCTGATGATATCTATGAAAGACCAAACTCTGTATTCTCTGCTTATTTCATCGGGGACACAAATCTCATTTCCGGTGAAGTTACAGGAATAGAAAAAGACTTCATCGAACTTCGCTTCCACTCCGGTTCAGAAATTATTGATATCGACAGCTCCTCTCATATTAAAGTTGAAGTTGGCCAAAAAATCACACTTTCCCTCAGACCCGAAAAAATTGCTATCTCCCGTAATATGCCACCTTCTCAGGAAGATTTTAATATTCTTAAAGGTAAAATTGAAGATATCTTGTATTTAGGCTCCCATACTCAATACATCGTCAGAGTCGGAAATATGAAATTTAAGGTTTTCAACCAGGAAAAAAGAGTCTATTTTGACAATAAAGCTCTCGACTGGGAAGAGGATGTTTACCTTTTCTGGCACGATACCGACTCCTTTGTTATCAATGAAGTTGCACCCGAAAACCTGAATCAGGATGAACCAGATGACACAAGAACAAATTCTCGATAAAAAAAAGAATAGCCAAAGCTGGTTGCTCTCGCTACCTGCTCTATGCTGGTTAATCTTCTTCTTTTTGGTGCCGTATCTGATTGTTCTCTTATACAGTATTCTTAAAGCAACAATATATGATATCTCCTTCCAATTCAGCCTCGATGCCTACCGCGAAATCTTCAAGTATGATTACTTTAAATCCTTCTTTATTTCTTTTAGACTGGCTTTCTTTACAACCATCATCTGCTTGATCATTGGTTATCCCGCAGCATATTTCATCGCCAGAAGTTCAGAAAAAATCAAAAATCTTCTTTTAATCATCATTATTATTCCTTTCTGGACTAATTTCATTATCAGAATTTTCTCCTGGAGAATCTTTCTTTCAAATGAAGGAATCCTAAATCACTTTCTTCTTTGGACCGGTATGATCGATAATCCCATGTATATCCTGAGAACTGATATAGCCGTTATTTTAGTCATGGTTTATGTTTATCTTCCTTATATGATCCTGCCTCTCTATGGAGTTATCGAAAAAATCGATTTCACTTTGCTCGATGCTGCCATGGATCTGGGTGCCAACCGCTTCAAAGCCTTCCTGAAAGTTACTCTCCCCCTCTCCAAAGAAGGTATTTTTGCCGGCGGGATTTTAGTGTTTGTCCCAGCTTTGGGTGCTTATATTATCCCCCAGGTCGTTGGAAGTCAGAATTCACTTTACATCGGTCAGATTATTACTTATAAAATCAAGAATATCCCACGCAACTGGCCCTTGGCCTCTGCCCTGTCTCTGGTCCTACTAATACTGGTTGCTATTCTCATTTTACTCTTCTATAAACTGTTCCAAAAATTGAAACAAAGGAATTCACATGGGATCTTACAATAGCAGAAATTTCCTCAGCAAATTGCCCAATTTAACTGCCTTCACTTTTGTGGTAGTGTTCCTCTACATTCCTATTCTCTTATTGATTATTTTTAGTTTCAATGATTCCAAAATTGTCTCGTCCTGGAAAGGTTTTACCTTCAAATACTATATCTTGCTCTTCCAGAATAAAGAAGTACTCATTGCCTTTAAAAACACTATGGTCGTTGCCCTGATTTCCACTCTTGTTGCTACTTTATTAGGTATTTTAGGTGCTCTTGCTTTAGAAAATATTAAATTCTCAGGACGTAAAGTCTTCTCTTTTCTGGTTTTGATCAACCTCATTATGCCCGATATCTTAATGGGTGTTTCTCTTGCTCTTCTTTATAATTTCCTGAAAATCCAAACAGGTATCTTGACTGTCGTTATAGCTCATATTACCTTCTGCCTCGCTTATACTATCATCGTCATCAGATCCCGATTGGAAGGCTTTGATAACAGACTCTTGGAAGCTGCTATGGATTTAGGCGCTAACAGGTGGCAAATCTTCTATAAAATTAAATTTCCTTTAATGCTCCCGGGAATTGTCGCTGCTGCTCTTCTCGCTTTTACACTTTCGATAGATGATTTCATCATTACTTTCTTCACTTCCGGAAGAGGCTTCACTACCCTGCCAATTTATGTCGAAGGTGCCATTCGCAGAGGTACTATGACGACCATCAATGTACTCTCAACTTTAATGATTTTCGGTACTTTCTTCCTCGCTATCGTTACCAAACATATCAGAAAATACTTGATTTAACCCGGATTATTGAATTCTTCTCTTTGATTTTGCTGAAACTGAAAATGTCTAAATTAAAACCACCAAAGCAACAATCCAACTCTCTCATTAATAATTAATAATTGATAATTAATAATTATTTAAGGGTTTATTATCAATTCCGTATAAGAAATAAACTGCGATGAATGTAACTTCAAATTATTGATTACCTTCTTGGCATCAATTTGCTCCGGCTCTGCAAAAGTAAACTTGGCCCAGGCATTATGGTCACACTTGACTATATCTCCCTGCTCAAAACTCTTATATCCCATGTTATTAACTAAATAATCTGCTACGTTCACTATCTCTGTACACAAATAACATTCGTTAGGCTGTGCATATACATTGTGATGATATCGTACTATATTTACGATCTCCTTCGGCAAATTCCATTCTTCTAAAATATTCGCACATTCTGTCGCATGATTAAAATTCCACTCATGTACTTCTACAAAATAGGCTGACTGACCTCTGGCCCCTGCCTTTTCCAATAAACTTAAAAACATTTCTGGAAAAACCATGTCTAAAATCAAATAACCCAAATCGTGCACTAAACCACCAATATATATTTCACTTTTCAAATTTGCCAAACCATCTCCATTAAATTCCGGCTTCAAATGCGGAATCAATTTTATCGCATTAAAGGCTGTTAATAATGAATGCTTCCAAAAATTCTCTATCTTCATATGATTAGGTTGGGCAGAATGAATTAAATTCGCCGTATATATTGTCATCACCATATTCTTAATATCATTCCGGCCCAGTCTGTTTACTGCAGAAGTGATATCCACGATCGGAATGTTCCCTCCAAAGAATGCACTGTTTGCCAAGGAAAGAGTTTTTGCACTTAAGGATGGATCAAACGAAATTAATTGAGCTATTTCCTTATTTGAAACATTATCATTGTTTAATGCTGTCATTAACTTTTTTAATATTGTTGGCACTGTTGGCAGATTTTTTAACTCTGAAAGACTTTTTCCATAAAATTGCACGACTACCTCTTATTCGTAAATTTAAATTCTAATTGAATGTCTTTACCCTCAAAATTGGGGCATGTAAGTAAAATAGTATCTTTGGTCTGTTTACATTTTTTCCGGCATTGCAAACATAATACATTTGTTTCAACTATTTCTAACGCTGGCTTCTTTCCTCTTTTCATCTAAATCCTGAGTAACTTAAAATTAAGTTGTTTTTCTATTTTGGCAATTTCTTCTATAGTGATCTCACCAAGTGTTTTGTTCTTCCCTATTATTTCTAAAAGTGTCAAAGAAAGTTCTGATACCCGCATTTCCTTCCAGTTCTGCGGTAACTCAGCCTGACTTGTTTCCTCAATCATAGGCTTGGGTTTACTCAATAAATCATTAAACTCATGATCAATTCCTTCAACTGGCTCATCAGGCTTGTATAAATCTTCTATTTCCTCCGAATCCTCTAACTCAACTTCTGCTTCGTCAAATTCCTCTTCATCAATTTCCAATTCCTGTGCATAATCCTTCGTCATCGATTCCATAAGTAATTTGTACTTATCCTGTGGTAAAAAACGAAACTTTAGGATTTCATCTTTTGAAAATATGTTCTTTAATACAGTAGAATATACCAATGTTTGATCATTAAAAACCTTTGCATTTAATCGATCTATCCGACTCAATATATCTTCACTGGGATTAGTCATCTGGATCTGTTTGTATATGGCTAAAGCATCAAAAAAAAGCTGCTGTGCCTCATACAACTGTGCTAATGTTACAGTCGGAGCTACATTATAACTACTTTGATCTCTTAATTCAACCATTCTAATCCTCTACAGTAATATTATCAGAAATATTGGCTATAGTTTTTGCTCCTATCCCTTTTATTAAATCTAATTCCTGCACACTCTTAAAGTTACCTTTCAGTTTCCGATACTCAAGAATATCTTCTGCTCTCTTTTTCCCTATTCCCTTTAAGCTCATCAACTCTTCGAGTGTAGCTTTATTCAAATTGATTTTTTTCTGAACCACTGATTTATGTAAAGTGTTTTTTCTTAAAGTATCACTTTTTGTTGTTTCCAAATTGCTCTGAACAACGCTAGATCCTTTTGAATCAAAGAAATACACTTTTAATTTATTCAAAGTCTTAGGCCCGATTCCCTTGACTTTCCTCAAATCCTGAAAACTTAATTTCCCCCTTGATGCACGTAAATCTATTATTGCCTGTGCCTTTTGCTCTCCTATGTTTGGCAATGATATCAACTCCGCCTTTGTAATAATATTAAGATCATACTTTTGCAATACGACCTTTGTCGTAACTGTATCTTCATCTATCATAATTTCCTTCTCAGATGAACTCGTAGTTTTGGAAGCGATCCCTTCAATAAGCAATGCTGCAAAAGTTACTATTAACAAATAACTGAGAATCTTCTGCTCAGATTTGGTTAAATAATTTTGCAAAAAACTATTCTTCATTGGAATATATTAGATTAATTATTGTTTGCCCAATTTGATACAAGGATTTATCTGAACATTTATCTACAGTATCAGTTGTTTTATGCCAATAGGGATATTCAAAATCAATGATATCAATTGCATTCAAACCCTTTTCCAAAAATGGCACATGATCGTCCATTATCGGTGTTCCTACTTCATAACTGAAGGATGTAAAATCACTCTTATTAGCAATATCCCATATCTGCTTAACCAGTGCAGGACTGCTTTGCCAGGAAAATCCTTCAATCTTGATCTTCAAATCCTTATCTCCAATCATATCCAATATGATGATCTTCTCCGGATTATATGAACCCATATTCTCTACAAAATACCGGGAACCCTGACACCAGGATTTTTCTTCTCCCTCTTTACCAACATCTTCCAAATCAACAAATAATAAATCTACTCCAAACTCCTTCGGCTCTTGTTGCCCAAGCCTGGCTCCTATTTCCAAAAGGACCGCTACGCCTGATGCTCCATCATTAGCACCCGGCACTGCCATCTCTCTCTTCTCCTCATCTGTTTCCTGATCTGCTTTAATCCTCGTGTCGTAATGTGCTACCAACAAAATCCTTCTGCTTAACTGAGGATAAAATGACGCCAAAATATTTACTCCGTTTAATACAGTATCAGCTTCGGCATAATCAAATTTCTGTAATGTTACTTTGGCATCCGTCTTCTTTAAATTTGAGATTATATAATCTCTGCATAATTGTATTTCTGGCGAATTTGGTATTCTGTCTCCAATCTGACATTGATATTCTAAATGCTTAAAGGATGCAGTTCCACTAAACTGGGGAATACTCTTCTGACAGCCAAATAGAAATAGTACCATAACAAGCATGAACTGATTTTTGATAAACTTCTTCAACAATGTGGTAAGAACCGGCAATTCAATTCTCCTCTTGAGAGGAGTACCCGTGTAGCGGGGGAGCTGTGTTGAGTGCTTACATATACCACTAATCCATTCTTGACTTAACACTGGTATAGATATTGACCAATTGTCTTTCATTTTCTTAATAATCGTAATTCAAAGTAAATATTGGTGTTGTCTCTTTCAAATCAAAACCAAATTTCACTTTTTTTGTTTTCTTTGAATCTATTGCACAATTGATTACACTCGCTATATGATTTACAATTATTACCCCGGTTACTAATTTACTATAATCCTTGATATATCCATAACGCTTCCACATTTTGGAATACTTACTCTTATTCTCTAAAGAATTCCATTCCCAAGATTGACTCTCTCCTATCGAATTCTGCTCTATATAATCAAAATACTGAGGGCCCCCATCTGGAAACTTTATTTTTGCTTCCCGAACTATACTCTCGTTATATCCCAATCCACCAAATCCCGAACTGCTATATTTTCCAACTTTCCCCAAAAATTCTTCAGAATAATTTCCCTGTCTTAAGTCCGCATTAGCATAAGCAAAATTTAGGCACTTTTCCTTTTTTAAATTCGTTTGATCATTATAATAAATTTTTAGATACCATAATGCACTCTCATTCGCTAAAAACAAATACCCGGATTTCTTATTACTGCTGAGTTCTCCCCAGCCTGGTATTATCGCTGATTTAGCTAAAAGTATCAACTTACCGCTCTCTGCACTCAATGTACTGCAAAAAACAACTCCCAGCAATAATACGAGAATTCTAAAATTGGATTTCATAATTTAATTTTACTCCACTTTTTATAAAATCAGGCTGAACTGATAAAGACCCAAGATCTCTAAATTTCCGATTATTCCCCTTGGCCGATTTCGCAGCATTTATTACACTCACTACCCTGTTTACCAGCATTGCGCCAATGATAAAATTACTGGTAATCTCAAACTTCTGCTTCCGTACCCTTAAATCCCTGTATTGCTTCCTGTTCTGATTACTACCCCAATCCCAACTATATTCACTTGAATAACTATTTTCGTCAACAAATTTCTGGTATTCCTCTGGTTCATAATAATAAAGCAGATAAAAATTCCTGGCACTTTGTATAACCTCTTGATTATAGTCTTCACTACTCATATAATTTTCGATTGAATTATAGTATTCTTCAGTTCTGTCTTTAGGAACTCCCGCTTTGGTCAATGCAAATTGCTTATAATTGTCCTGAGCCCATTTGATCTCTTGATTTGTTCTAAAAAGAGACGTAATTAACGCGAGTTCACTACTCAGAAAAATTACCGCACCTGTTTTATTATTACTGTACAACTCTCCTGTCCCTGGTAATAAAGCCGAAAATAAAACTGCTTTCTTTACTGATACTTCCTTAGCCTGCAACATAATAAAACTGAAGAGAATCATGACTAAACATATTCTTTTCATATTAAAAACCTTTACTCAAAACTAAACACGGTGTGATTTTATTATTATACATCGCTGTCTTAAAATTAATCTGAAAAGGTGCCTGTGATATTGATTCCTTATTGTGTTTAACAGTTACCCTGGCAGCATCAATAGCAGAAATTAAATGGTTAAAAATTAAGAGAAATGTAAATGTTTCCGCTTTATCATAATGTGTTTCTGCATCCTTACGCATTTTGATATATTCTTGACGTAATGCTGATTTAGAAGGTTTGTCAGCATTTTCACTTCCCAAAGGGTAATTGCCTATTAATACTACACCCTCTGTACCACCATTACTCCATTCCCATCTTATATTTGCTGCATCTGTACTGTCAGTACCTGCATAAGTCTCGTACCAGTCTGTCCAGCCAAAAATGTATTTGTCATACTTACCTATGTCTTCAAAAAAATGCTGTGTGTCACCAGGATCTAATCGGAAATGTGGACTATCTTCATCTGGTCCCGGTATGGTATAAAAGGGTATTGCATTGGGATCATCCCTACTCAACTCTGTCTGTGCCCATGTCTGATAATCTCTGTTATAATTTATCAAAGCATAACTCTTGTATTTATCTTCTGCATCTCTACCCTTCTTATCATAGATCAAATATCCACCCAAAAAACCTATTTCCAAAGCTGCATAAACATAAGAAAAATAATTACTCTTATCTGTATAAAATTGCCCCGCACCTGGAAATATGGATGATAATAATAATGCTTTCGCAACAGATTTCTTCTCATACTTCACACTGATAATATCACTGGCATCATCGCTCTTCTCTTTGTTCCCAAAAATATCAGCATTATCATCTGCCAATAATAGCCCTGTTAAAAAGAAACCCAGGACAAATAAACCTATTACTTTTTTCATTTTCACCTCTTTACTTTTCAATAGCTATGGTTACTTTTTTGGTCTCACCCGCAGATTTAACTATCCCAAAATATACCCCTGAAGAAAGATTCTTGGTAGGAATTTTTATCTCTTGCGTTGTATTTCCGGAATTTGCCAGACTACGCTCCAAAACTCGCTTCCCGGATATATTATATAATTCTAACTTCAAATCTCCCTTATGATTCTGAACTCTGATATTTATGTCCTCTTTTGAACATGGATTCGGATAAGCATATACAGATATAGGTGCTAACGCCTGGGTTGATCCCCATCTGAATTTCACCGTCATATTCTCCGGTTTAACTTCACCATTCCATAATATCGGATTTTCCATTATATTACTGATGAAGGACACATATACCGATTTGTTCGTTAAATAGAAAAAATACAGTCTGTTACCTATACTCTCATAACCAAACTCCGGCACCATCCCAATATTCAAATTGTTTATTGCCTTAGAATAATCAATTTGATTCTCAGCATTCAAACATAAATAATCATTTGTTACTGTTTTAACCCAAGTATATTTTGCTCCCCGCAACTCTACTGTAAATAATGCACTTCCAGCCTGGATCTGCTTTCCGGAAAAACTCGCAGGTGATTTTAAGGTGTTAGTCCCATCAGAGTATATTTTAAAAATCCGTGAATCCAAACCAAAGACTATCACGATACTCCCATTGTCTGAATATACGGAAAACTGACTTGGCTTCTGCCCGGTATAATTAGTAAAGATCTTGCTAAATTGCCCTGTCAGAAGATCAAATCGGTATAAATTCCCCTGGTCACTAAAACACAATATAAAACTCTTATCAACCCTCAAACTGTCATAAACACAAATCGGCTGATAATTCCCTATCTGCTCGGGAATACTATAACTATTTAGTAGTGATTTATCATTAGAAAATACTTTTACAGTATTTGGCTCAAAACTGTATATTTTACTCTCAACTACTATCGGTCTGGATCTCGATGTGGAGTATTCAACCCAATTTCCAGCCAAAACATCTATCCTGTAAAGCTTATCCTCACTCGAAGCAAATAAATAAATCCTGCCATTGGATTGATATACTTCAGGATCTCTGATTATTCGCTGAGGTAATTCCAATGTACTTAATATCTGGGTTGTCGGATTAAGGTAACTTATCGTCTTATTTGAATAATAATAATAAGTCTTCTCTAACTTATTCAGTAATTTAATCTGACTGCTTTCATCTATTATTGGATTATTCTTTATATAAAGATCCTTCCAATTATCTTCAAATAACTGATATACATGCTTTTTAAAAATCATGCTGTTGCCTGTCATTATCGGAACTAAAAGCGTATCACTTTGACATACTTGTCCAAATTTCTGTAAAGTATCTACTTCTGCGATCTTCTCAGTTTTATCAAATAACATTGAAGAAATCCTAAATTTCATTATCCTTTGAGGATTACTGATTGAATGAATACAATATTCCGATGCAGTTCCATCATGAGCTACCAGCTTCGGCCTGCTCACTGCTGATAATGAGTCATTAAAAATCTCAGATGACCAGTCCACAAACAGTCCGTCTGCATTAAAACTGGGTTTGTTCTTAAAAAATGGATCATAAGCTGTGCCAAGCCAATGCAAAGAATATGGATTTCCCACATCATCCATGTTATCAGCTTCAATTACACTTACTCCACGTTTATCATGTGCAGTATTTATTTGATTATTAGCAAAATTACTTACAAATTCTCCCTCAGAATTAAAACTGCCCTGATTATAGAGTATGTTATCGTCAACATGCCATATGAGTAGTCCACATCCTTCATAGGAGTAAGAAGTATTTCTAAACCCCGGTAACATCCAGTCGTATTCATATGTCGGATCATCCAAACCTTGTATCGTCGATGCCGGATATAAGATCACTCTGGAATGTGGCCCTTCTCCTAATGCCCCCAGAAACGCAGTACCTCCATCACCGTCAGGATCAAGATTCTTATTCTCCAGCAAAATATACTCATTCTGATTTAAAGGTATCTTATAAAATACGGGTACTGTCTTAGGATATACTTGCTTAAAATCAGATGCCTGTAGTTCTAACTCTTTATCAAAAGCCATGTCAGAAATTTCCTTCAACAAACCCATTCTCTTGAAATCTTCTCCCCAAACTAAACACCGGGAAAATGCTCCGGGTAATACAGGTGTTGCTCCCTCAACATTATAAATCACACTGATTGTATCCTCTGTCACTTCCAACTGCATGACACCCGTTCCACCGGAATCCATGATATCCCATAAACCCACCGCTGGATTGTGATTCACTACATTGTACAAATCTGCAAAACCTAAAGAATGACCAAACTCATGACTTAGTACACTATTAATAACACCATATCCGGAATAATCTGAGCTGCCGTCATCATAATCTGTTCTATACATATCCTGAGTTATCGTCTCTGGCACATTACAAGCATAATTAATTGTGAATCCCCCATCAACTATAGCCTCTTTGCCTGTTCCAACTTTTATAAAAAATGAGGGTAAATCACCAGGGGTGTCACTATTTATATCATGCTGCCAGTCTGACCCGGCATGAATTATTATATAATGCTCATAATTAGAAAATACTATACTCGTATCTTTATCAGCTTCTGCAAATACCGACTGAAAATACTCTTCCACTCTCGACATAAATAAATCCTGATTCTCAATCCCGGGATTATAATATGACATCTTCTGTGGTAATGTATAAGCCGACTTGTTCTTCGGATATACACTGTAATTCATGTCGTACTGCTCAAAACTGGCTGCTCTGTAATAATATTTCATCGCTTCCATATGAGTTTCATAAAATTCTAAATTATGTGGGGGTGATCCTAAGGCTATGGGATAGTTTAATCCGTTTGTTAAATCAAACTTACCATTACCCGTTGTATTCGCATCTTCATCCTGTTGAAAATCCACCAACAATACTAATACATTCTGAAATGCATTACTCTTCGTGTCTGATCTCCGTATTAATCCCTTTTGAGCTGATAATAAGTTCTCATAAGGGTGACTCTTGATTTTACTCTGTCGTTCTGTCTTCACTAATTTCATCTTATCTGTTCTTGATAATAAAAATTGTGGGATTAGCATTAATCCCACAATTATAACTATTAGAGATATTTTAACTCTATACATTAATCATCCTAAAACTTTAATCCAATTGAATATGTCTTGTTATAGTCGGTCAACTCACCACCTTGCTGCATTGCAAAATCTAAATAAATCGAATATTGCTTCGAAATGGTTGTCTGTAAACCAATTCCATAGGACATACCATTAATATGACCCTGACTGTCATTGATATAACCCGTTCTAAGTGAAAGTAAATTCATATAAGTGTATTCTGCTCCTACATTGTATATTGCAGAACTCCACTCCTCAGATCTCTTGTCATCTGTCCAAGCCGAGACAAGTCTCTTTAATACAAAATCATCATTAGCTAATAATTTGTTCATATCCGAATTAATGGTAAACTTATTGTATTCTGAATCCAATAACCTATATGATAATCCCATTCTCCAATTCAATGGTAACGGATCTGCTTGGGCTTCATTTACATATGTTATGTTCGGCCCAATATTCTGAATATTTAAACCAAAATCAAGTCTGGGTATTAACAAATCTTTGTACTTCACCCCTAAATCTACTGCAAAAGTCATCCCTCTGCCCTTAACACTCGACTCTGTCTGCCCTTGCCCTTCTGGTGCAAGATCACTTAAGATATACTTTATGTTCATCCCTAAACCTAACTTATCAGAATATTGAAATGCATAACTGCCAGCTACTGCTAATTCATAACTAGAAAAAGTACCCAATGGGTTACCATCCTGATCTGTCCTTTCCTGCTCTCCATATGTTAAATATATTATGTGCAATCCTAAATTTCCACTCACATCCTCAAAATACTGATTCCAGCCTAAATATTCATAATATATATCATC
>CAYQPF010000046.1:0-31054 GCA_964419225.1 uncultured Candidatus Cloacimonadota bacterium
CATCTTTACCATTCCAAACCACAGTGTGGTTTCCTTTTAACTTGTTCTCATTCACAAGAGTCTTCACTTTCTGTCCTTTGGTGTTATATACTATAATCTCAACGTTACTGTCAACTGGAATTGTGAATTTCACTGTAGTACTTGGATTGAAAGGATTTGGGAAATTGCTGCAGGAAATTTTTGAAATTTCAGGTTGATTTTGTGTTGAACCAGAATTTGGATTTGCTCCTAAGAGTGTGTTCATCAAAGCATCTTTCGTTTCATAAAACATTTCATAGTTTTCAGGAACCAAATTAGTATATTTACCTGTATATTTAACACCAGCATCTGACATTAAAAGATAAGCATACCCTGCATCAATTACTGCATAAACAGAGTCTTCCACTGAAGGAGGATTATCAATAATTGATTCATATATCTGGATTGCATCAGCAAATTTCTGGCCTTTGACATGACATGTTGCTATTAATCTTTGTTTAAGAACTTCATAGCCATTCGTCTGATTAAGGTAACTGCAATTTTCGAAATAGCTTTTTAATTCCCCAAAATTGCCATCATAATTTTCGGTTGTAGAAATTAATCGTTTAGCTGAAATCCCTGCGAATATAGTATTGGAATAGTTCTCTACAATTTGTTTATAGGAAATGCCTGCGTTTAAATAATCGCCGTTATCATCCATTTCAACAGCTGTATTATAAAGGTTCTCTGCTAATTCATCAGTATTGGTTTTTGCAGGTGTCCAATAAGGTGTTGTTAAATAGAGATTATCGGGATATAAATCTGTACGATTATTAAAATTGGTATCCCAATTATTATTTGCCAGACTTATAGTGCCGTGTAAAGTAGGCATATTTCTGCAATTGAAATAATAATGCGTGGTAGCCGCATTATTTATGATATTGTATCTGAATGGGTTAGGAGAACTATTATAATCGTGATATACTTCATAAGAAGAACAATTCAAAAACCTTTGATAAGTTCCTGTTTGATTTCCATCTGCTTTCCAAACAGAAGAGTTAGCTGCATCAATTCCATAACCACATGTGTTAATTGTATTATTATACATGATATATGCTGTGGAACTGTAGATTGAAATTGCAGAACCTGTCAGATTATGAATATTGTTGTTATTCAGAGTTTTCGTAGTTCCTGAACCGGAGTAATCAATTTTAATACCATTTGCAGAATTTGATAATTCGTTGTTAGAAATAAGGAAATTCGGAAATGATGCTATCCTGATTAAACTATTAGTCGCAGAATTTGCGAAAGTGTTGCTTATTATTTCAACTTTATGAAGTGTTCCAAGAGTTCCTGTTTTTTCTGCTTCAATTATACTATTGTTAAAGGTAGAGCTTTCGATGTGAGTTAAATTACATTTAGGCTGAACTCTTGAGTTTGTGAAAGAGGATTGTGTTATAGTTAATGTCGAGTAATTCTCAAGCTTACAATTTGTAAAGGTTGCCTGAGTAAAAGAATTATTAATCGTATTGTAATACTTAAGAGCAACTGGCTGCTCGCCGGCATCACCAATAAACTGTACTGTATTACCCATAGTTAGTGTGCCATTAACTTCAATGCCATTTGTTCCATGTACTTTAATTTGACTTCCTGCTCCTAATACCAATGTGGCACCCTGAGATACTACAATTTTTCCATTGTCTCCAATGTTGTAAATTGAATTTGCGGGCAATGTGCATGTAACTCCTGCCGGAATGGTAAGAGTTCCACAGACATTCGCATATTTCATTAGTGTTAACTGTGTCGGTGTACTTGGCAGAACCCCGGTAAGACCTGCAAGAGTCATATTATTAAGATAAGAATGACTAAAACTTATCAAAGGCATATCATAATTGCCTGGACGTGAATGAATGTCTTCATCATCGTAAAATGGAATAAAACAACCATTAGGTGAGAAAGTGTCGAAATCGTCTCCATAATTGAAAGCTTCTTTTATGGAAATATATCCGTCATTATTGCCGTTATTTACTGTCAAATCAGGATTATAGGCGGCATGGTGACTATATGGATTGGGGTTAGGTATCGGAATATGGGGAGGAAATGTCTCTCCGTTAAAATCCCAGGTGGCAATGGAATACTCAGTGTCTTCGTTCCAGGCTTGTACATCATGATGATTTTCATCATTTATGTAAGGATAATATCCTTTTAAGGCTGATAGGAAGTAAAGAGCAAATTCAGATCCTGCCGGATCTTCACATGTTGTAGGATCCGTGGTAGTTAACCATTTTTCTGCCATACTTGGATGAGTTAAATCTGTTGCAGTAACTGCCGTTCTCCTAATTTGCACTAAAGGATTTTGGGTTGTAAAATTAATGAAACTGCCTGAGTAGCATGATTCTACAATTAAAGTTGCTGAGCCTATGTTTAAAGCATTAATGTAATTAAATATCTCTGTATCAAAAAGATCTGTGCCCAAAGTCGGCAATCTTAAATAAGAATGATTACTGTTTGTAACATTGCCATGTCCATCCAGGAATACTGTCAAATGATCTTCTGGAGTCAGAACACTCAAGGTATTGAACACATTAGTAATGTCGGACTCATAACAGGAAGAATAAATATCATTATTAGTTAATGGATCATGATCCAAATTCCAGCCACCAAGTGTCGCAATATATGAAGAATCACAATTATCACTGTATAATACATAGATGTTTTCTCTGGGATATCCATTTTTAAGCATTGTATTGTACATTAACACATATCGTTATAAAAGGACTGATCATCAAACCAGGAACCTGCATTTAATAGATCTGGACAAATTATTACACCATAAAGATGAGGATTAACCGGATAACGCAGTCCTACTGTTGGAACAAGTGGGGTGGGAGGTGTAGGAGGGGTTGGATTTCCATTGATATTCGCGAAATCTGAATATTCTGGTGAAGGAAAAATGGTTTTAGCCATTATTTGATAATTGTTTACATTCCCGGCATCAATAAAAAAGTATCTGCAGGGATGATCCCATTTCGCCATAGGTAAGTTATCTACAAGAAGAACCCAATTTTGTGCATAAGGCAGTGTTAATGCCTCTCCACTAAACAAATTGAGTTTGGTTGGTTGTGACATTGTGTTGTTCTTAACATGAATTTTGACATAAATACTGTCTGAACCCACTAAAGTTTTCACTTTCTGGATTGCCTGTTGTTTCGAAATGATTGCCGACATACTGACTATGGTCAGTAGGAGAAGGCACATTACAAGTGCTTTCTTCATAGTATCCTCCTTTGGTATTTTTGAATAAGCCTTTGCTTATCCTTTTTAAAATTCATTATCTATGTATCACAAATACATTTGAACCAGAGCTGTAACGCTTTGAGAGTATGGTAATTGCTGTCTGTAATATATGGAAAAATTGACTTATGTATGTTCTCAGGGGTAGATTGTAGTGAAGAGATAAGAGATAAGTTGAGTGTAATGTATTCAGTAATAGTTTTATATTTGTTTGAGAGATTTGTATATGATAGTAAGAGGTTGCAAGGTAATGACATAGGTAAAAGCGGTGGTGGGAGGGGTAATTAATTATTAATTTATAATTATTAATGATTAATTGAGGGAGAAGGGAGATGGGAACAAATTGATAATTGACAGTCAACAATTGACAATTAGAGAAAGAAGCAGAAGACAAGTTCCGGAATGTGGGCAGAATAATACTACTCTCAGCAGATGGCATTACATAGCCACAATAACCCTTCATATACTTTGTGAATAATATTTTCACGATGAGCCACTCGTCCAGACTGAATGAGCCATGTCTCCATTGAAAATGAGCCACCAGTAAAAATATTCGTAGAGTTTTATAAGGAATTCCCAAAATGAGCGTTTCTGAAGGTTTTACAATCATGTTGAATAAGATATGATGCTAATTCATAAGTGATAAAAATAATAATCTTTCGTCCTAACGGACTGGGTTTGGTGTCATTCAACCCGGCAGTTAAAACTGCCCGGCTAAAGTCTTCTGTCCTACGGACAATTTGAGAGATACCACAGATTTATTGTTTTCAACTCAAGTATTTATTAATGGCTCACTCTTTCGGAGACATGGCTCATTCAGACTGGAGGAGTGGCTCACTTAAATTGGACGCTATGCTCATCGTGATTGGAATATCCACTTTGCTCCAAAACTTCTTTTTCGATGGTGCAATATTGTTAAAGTACACTTTTATTAGTCAAGTTAAATTATGGAAAATATAATTAGTATGCATTTTAGTAATAGTTAAATGACTATAGAATAAGTTTTTACAATATGAAAAAATTCTCTGTAGTTGCTTAAAAATGAATGGTGAATATAGTAAATAATAAAGTAGTATATTCATAAACATTGTAATACAATGAGTTAACTTATTATTTGTCTAATCATATTGAACAGAAGGAAATGTAAAAATACAAAGTCTATAATGCTTTAAGTCTTTATAAATAACTATTATGGGATATTATCTTCTTATAAGACTGTATTAAAACAATAAAAATGTAACTATTGAAAAAACAAAAAGAATATTCTAAATATTCAATCATCAATAGGTAAAGAGAATTATAACAACTAAGTATCCTGACTTTGATACAATTAATTACAAATTGAAAGACTAAAATAAATAATTTTCAGCACATTTCAACTGGAAATATGAACAAAAACTGAATATTTTTGCTGATTATTTTCTGTACTTTATCATTTGGCAAATGACTATTTACTCCTAAGTATCAATAATTCCCTTTACTTAATCCTCAAATTTCTCTGTTCTCTATCCTTGTAATTCATAATTTATAATTCACAATTAGGTTACCTGCCTTTTGAACCGATGAGACTTAGGTTATTCCTAATCTTACAATCTTACCATCCTAAGAATCCTAATTCAGACAATTTAAAAAGGTGAACATACAGGTTTGCAGTACATATTTTTTAAGTTGAGTCCAGCCCAATTTTATTCCATTTTCCTTTCACAATTCATAAATCCTTCTCTCTAGCTTCTCTTTAGCTTCCCTCTAGCCACACATAGTTTCTACTGTTTAATAACAGCCGGAAATTATCACTCAAATCTCTTCTCTGTCCGTGTAAGTCAGTCTTCCCGTTGTCCAGTCCTAATCCTTAATTCCCAATCCTTCCAAATTCCTTCTCCACTGCCCACGGCCGACTGCATACTGCTCACTGATAACCCCCTCCATCCTTGGTGTTCATCAGAACTTTATTAGATTTTCCTCCCCTTTTTGTTCTTAATCTTGTGCTGTATGTGCCTTTTGTGGCAGTTAAGAAGAGTCTTACCACGAATTAAACCAACCAAATTTATTAAAACAAGCAGTTTGGACTCATAACTCCATCTAATCTTAAAATCTTAACATCCTAAAAATCCTAATTCAGACAAAAATGGACGAACACACAGGTTCGCCCCTACAATACCACTTACCCCTGACACCTGGCACCTGACACCTTTCTCTAGCTTTCTATTAAGCGTATCCATCCCCTAACTCTCAACTGCTTCATTGTCCTCTCCTTCCTTGGTGTTCATGCCGTATTTTACTCCATTAAACAATTCATCAGAAGCCTAATTCAGACAAAATGGGCGAACACACAGGTTCGCCCCTACAAGGCAAGAAACCAGTCTAAAGTCTGGTTATACTTTGGGCAGCCGTGGGAGGCTGCCCCTACAATTCTACTGACCCCTGACACCTGGCACCTGACACCTTTCTCTAGCGTTCCATTAAGCGTTTCCTTCAAATGCCGGCATTTTAATTGGGCAAGCTGCCCAATCTCCAGAGAGAGCCTAAGGATTCAACGCGTCCTTCCCTTCTCAAGGGAAGGAGCAGAGGATGAGTTGTTCTCCTATTGACTCGTCCGACCCGTCCGACCAGTCCGACATTCCCTGTCCAGTCCTAAAATAGTGGACTCAGTTTTTGATAGTTTTAACTGACACATCTGCTTTACACATTTCTTTCCGATCTGTGACCATCCGCCTAATTAGCGTCATCTGCGTTCTATTAAACCGTTCCAACTCTCAACTTTCAACTTTCAACTCTCAACTAATTAAGCTCCTAAATCCCTTTCCACTGACCCCTGACACCTGACACCTTTTTAACTATTCCCAACATTGGATTTGACAAATATATTATTATGTACAAGCATGTACTTAAGAGGTTAATATGAAAGAAAAATGTGAATTTCTCGAGAGATGCGGTTTTTTTCTGCATTTTTCCGGCAGCTCAGAAACAGTTAAAAATGGCTGGGTTAACTTATTTTGCGAAGATCTTACCAAATCAGAATTCTGTAAAAGAAAAATTTATAAAAGAGAACATGGTCAACCACCTGCTGATAATATGACACCGACCGGTATATTCATCGGGCAGAAAAAAGGAAATTAGGTTTTAGGTATTGGGGGTTAGGTTTTTTAGAGATCCCCGAGAAATGCCCTGAAATCTGTGTAAATAGAATAATATTTCGTAAAATTTCATATAGAAATTCAGAACAAGGGAGTAAACTATGAAAAACTTTTGTATTTCTCTTATTATGTTGTTTATTATGATCTCGGGATTATCCGCAATTGATTATAAAGTATATCGTACTAAAGACAGTAAAGAAATCCCCCTCGGTGTTATGAGTAAGGAACTACTCAAGTATAATGTTATGTTCTTTGGCGAATTACACGATGATATTTTACTGCATCAACTTGAAAAAGAATTACTATACTTATTATATTTAAAGAACGAGAAAATAGCCGTATCCTTAGAAATGTTTGAAAGAGATGTCCAACCTGTCCTCAATGATTATTTAAAAGGGAAAATTACCGAAACAGAATTTCTGGAGAAATCCCGACCCTGGCCGAATTACCCTACCGATTATAAACCTCTGGTCGAATATGCCAAAGAAAAAAAACTGCCTGTTCTTGCCTCCAATGTCCAGCGGAAATACGCATCTATGATAGCTAAACAGGGAAAAGATGCCCTCAAAGATTTATCTGCAACTGAAAAAGAGTACATCGCTAAGAATTTGGTGGTTTTGGATGATGACTATAAGATCAAATTCGGACAGACCATGTTCTCTAACATGGAATCAGCAAAGGGTTCTCCCATGCACTCTATGATAGATCTGCTTTACGCTGCCCAATGCCTTAAAGATGATACCATGGCAGAAAGTATCAATAATTTTATCGAACAAAATAAGAATTATAAAGTCATCCATTATAACGGCAGTTTTCACAGTGATGCTCATTTAGGCACTTCTCAGAAATTAGCTCTATTAAATTCTGATTTAAAAATTGCTGTGATCGCACCGATCGCTGTCGAAGATTCAGCTTCTTTAGTATATAGCAACGATTACAAAACAGAAGGCGATTATGTAATAGTTTACCATCGCAAGACTGCCGAGACCGAAGTCGTAGAAAAGAAAATGCCTGCCCAAACCAATTCTATCCTATTCCATGATATTAAAATTGAACTCAACCCGAATGAGTCTTTTATAAAGGGCCAAGATCTGATTACCTTCGCCAGACCTGTCACTCAACAAGATACTCTATACTTATTAACCTCTGTTAAGGTGAGTAAAATATCAGACCCAATGGGTGATCTGGCATTCGTAACCTCCACTGTCGATCCTCTCATTCAGGGGATTTCTATCACTAATCCCCGCAAATCATCTAAAATCAAGTTAGAATACGCAGGAACTGTTTTCAATCAGGCCGAAGAAATCAACCTCAAGCAAACTCACCAATATTCATCAGGTATTATCTCAGGAGCTAAAGATTCCGGGATCTATCTTCCCCAAGCCAGCTGGTATCCGGCATTCGATGAAGGTTATTTCAATTACCGGATTGAAGCAAGCTGTCCCGATAGTTTTGCCCTGATCACTTCCGGCCGTGAGTCATTCAGCCACACAAACAAAACAAATAACTATGTCTGGACCTCAGAACTGCCTGCCGATAATCTGACTCTCTGCGGTAACCGGTTTTATCTCAAAGAAATAATGGCAGATACTGTGAAACTCAGTGTTTATCTCCTCGAAGAAAACAAAGGCAGAGCTGATGTTTATCTTGATCAAATGAAAAAGAATTTTACTACTTATACAAAATTATTGGGCAAATATCCTTTCAGTTCCTTTTCTTTGGTGGAGAACTTTTTCTCTTCCGGTTTTGGCATGCCCAATTATACCTTAATCACCAAAGAAATTATCAAAATGCCGCAGATAACCAATTCACCCGGAGTTCTTGCTCATGAATTTGTCCATAACTGGTATGGAAATTCCATCTTTGTGGATAATACAAAAGGAAACTGGTGTGAAGCTCTGACTAATTTCTGTGCCAATTATTACTGGTATGAGACTCTCTCCGATGCAGAAAAAACCAGGGAATGGAGAGAAAAGAGTTTATACGATCTGAATCTGTTGAGTCCTGAAGCTAACTATCCTCTGCGGGATTTTAAATACCAAAGAAACAGCGATGATGCTGTTATCGGTTATCAAAAAGGAGCATTTCTTTTCTATCAACTCTTTTTCCAGATGGGTGAAGATAAATTCTTCCAGGCATTGCATAAATTTAATGAAACTTATATGGGAAAAACAGCTTCCTGGGACGATCTGCAGGAAATTTTCCACCTTCCTCTTATAAAACAGGTTTTGAATGAAAAAGAACTTCCCGGCATCAATGCTTCCTATATCAAAACAAAAGAAGGAACCCAACTGACTATCATGCAGGATATCGTCTTCAATCAACTGCTGAAAGTCAGAATTGATTATGGTACAGAAAAAGAAGATAAATTTTATTTTCTGAAAGGAAAGAAATTAGAGATCAATCTGGAAACAAGAAAGATTGTGAATATAACAACAGATCCTGATTTCCAGTGCTTACGCAAGATCTCCAAATCTGAAATGCCTTTTTCCCTGGCCATAACTTTAGCCGACAACCCCATCCTGATATACCCCGCCGGAAGCGAATTGGAAAGCAGGATCAAAATGCTTGCCGGAATGTTGAGCCAAAGCGGGTATTCTATAAAACTCGTCAGTTCCGACAGTTTAACCACAACTATGTTGGCTGAGAATAGTTTGTTTGTTTTTGGAAACTATCAGGAAAACAAACTGTTTACCAGAAAAGATATGCAAACAAATGCTCTGAAATACACTAAAGAAGGCTTTATTCTTAATAAAAAAATGTATAATTCTCCTTCTGCATCTTTACTATTGAGTTGTGAAAATCCCTGGAATAAACTTAAATATATGAGCATCTTCTCCTGGAACAATCCAAAAGAGATAACTTCCTTCCGCCGTTTGTTTCATTATCAGAATGATTCCTGGTTTATTTTCGATAATCTGCTAAAAAAAGACACTTATTTGGAAAAAGGCAGTATTTTAAGAAAAAAAAATTGAAACATTCTTATTGATTAGGTGTTTAACAAGTATATTGTTGTGAATTAAGATGGGAATTTTTAAGTTGAGAGATATTTCTCTTGACTCATAAGGCTATTAAATAAAAAGAAATAGAAAGAAAATTCGCAAATAAAGGAGTAGTAAATGTTAAAAAAGTTACAACTGTCCAAAGTTATAACCCTCTCCCTGGCATTCATACTAGTATTTAGTATGTTAAATGCAAAAACCAAAAAAGCTAAGAAAGAAAAAAAGGTTGCCCCCAAAGAAACTGTAGAGTTTACAATACCAGCTAAAGCAACCGACTCAATAATTTTGGTTGATTATGATGGTGGTAAGATCACCAAAACACAGCTTGATGACAGAATCAACTCGATTCCTGCTATGTATCAATCCAAAGTTAAAACCACAGAAGGGCAAACGAAGTTACTGGAAAACATGATTTATGAAGATCTTTTCTATATTGAAGGTCTTAAAATGGGACTTGATAAAGACCCTACTATTCAAAATACTATCAAAGCCGGATTGAAAAACATTTATGTGGATAATTATCTAAAAAGAGAAATTGAAGCTAAAATAGTAATTACCGACAAAGATAAGAGCGATTTTTATGATAAAAATAAAAAAATGTTCTTAACCAGATCCAATACAACAATCAAGTACATCCAAGCTAAAAATGATTCCGCTGCTACTGCAATTTTAGCAGAATTAAAAGCAGGAAAGAGCTTTCATGATCTGATAAAAAAATATTCTATCGCAAATTCCAAGGATAAAGGCGGTAAAGTTACAGGAATCCGTAATACAGGCAATATCCCCGGAATCGGTAAAGATCCTCAACTTGACAGTCTAATTGCTGCCACAGCCGTAGATACGATTAATTTTGTCGGACCAGTCAAAACTAAAACCGGTACCCATTTCTTCAAAGTAATGGACAGAGTTCCAGAGATTCAAAAAACTTTCAATGAAGTCAGCAGTGAAATTGAAAACAGACTCAGACCCGTTATGACTGCCAATTTATTAACCGATTTACTCGATAAAGAATATGTTAAATATAACGTAAAGATCAAAAAAGACGTTATCGATGCCTTAAAAGATCCAAATTATACTAAAGAAAATCAAGGCACACTAGTTGCCTCATCTGATCTGCCCGAAGGAAATCTTACTGTTAAGCAGTTACAGGATCTTGCTAAACCCAGACAACAACAGGAAGAAATTGATTTTTCATCTCCTGATGTAAAAGTAAAACTGATCAAAGAATTCTATCAGACAGAAATCCTTTATGCTAATGCCCTCCAGGCAAACTATGAAAAATTACTGGAAACCAATCAGGAAGTAATAACCACTAAGAGAAATGCAATTATTCGTGCAGCATATCAGAAACTGGTTGTGCAAGGTATTGAGATTAAAGATGAAGAAGTAAGAAATTATTATGAAGCTAACAAAAAAGATAAATTTGTCATCAAACCTACCCGTAAGATTCAGGCTTTCTATTATGACGCTAAAGATAAGAAAATAGCTGAAAAGGCACGTAAAGACTTACTCAAGTTTATCAAAAAGGGCCAGGAAGATAAAATTACTGAATTATACAGACTCTCTAAAGACGGTAATGTCAAGAAAGACGGTACTGGTACTATTGAAAATATCTATAAAAACAACATCATTCCTCTGCATGGACAAGATTCCACATACTCACGGATAGTATGGTCATTGACTAAAAAAGATGAAGTAAGTGAAATCTTTACTAACATTAAAGGCAATTTTACCATTATCAGATTCCTGGAAGAAAAAGCTGAGTCCATTAAACCTTTTGAAGAAGTTGAAAGAGGTATTAAAGGCAATCTGTCCAGCGAAAAAGTAGGCAAAAAATTCGAAGAATTTACCAAGCAACTGATGGAAAATTACCATGTAAAGAAGTATCTTGATAATCTCGCTACAAAAATGACAGCCAAAGAACTCTTTGAACAAGCTGAAAATGCTCAAAAACAAACCAAATTTAAAGAAGCTGTTTATTACTACGATCAGATCATTAAAGATTTTGTTAATGGACAAGATGATTACAAAGCTTGGTTTATGAAAGCTTTCATTATGGCAGAAGATATGAATCAGAAAGATGCTGCCATCAAATTGTTTGAAGAATTAAAACAAAAATGGCCTAAAGGCGATATGAACGACTCCGCTGATTATATGGTTAAAACCATTAAAGGTGAAGAAGATCCTACAAAAACAATAAACGAAAAGTAAAATATAAGCCCGGTTCGCCGGGCTTTTTTTTTTTGCACCGAAACCATCCTCCTGGGAGATGACGCAGCTTGCGTCATTAAAAGCCCAAGGAACAGTTCTGACTGTTCCATGAATATCTGTTGTAGAACCAGCTTATTTAGACTGGTTCAGCGATAAGTCCTTGCCCTTAGAGAAGGGAAAGGATTTCGGATAGGGTTATATTTATCAAAATTCCTTATTTCATTCTAAACTTAATGACCTTGGAAACAAGACTTACGTGTAGGACAACTCTTTCTCGATAGACATTTGCATGCTAATCCAGTTTATTCTTGACGATTAACCGGCAAATTATATATTTCTCCAATAAAAATATTGGAGTAAAATATGAGAAAATATATTCTGTCACTTATTGTACTGGTAGTATTGTTATCCTGTTCAACCAATCCCAAAAGAATACGGGTAGGTCTGATCAAAGGTTCACCTGGCGAGATACCCTTTAAAGCCGCTTTAGATGCCGGTATTATTGAAAAGAAAGACCTGCGCTTGAAATATTATAATACGGAAAATGATCTGGCTAAGGCTCTAAAAAAAGGCAGAGTCGATGTCGCAGCACTACCTATATCCAAGATCATCCAGGAAATTGACGCCGGTCAGGATATCAAAGCTTTTTCTTCTTTGGTGAAGCAAAACGAAGGTCTTGTAGTCAGTAAAAACATTTATTCATTGAAAGATCTGGCTTTCAGAAAGATTGGAGTCATAAACGGTTCTGTTTCAGATGTTTTATTAAGCTGGTTTATGGAACAGTATAACCTTACTTTAGACATCGTTAAATATGATGACAATCTGAAATTGAAAATGGATTTCGAGAATAAAAAAATTGACGGGATAACCGCCTCCATTCCCGAATTAATTAAATTCAATCCCGCCAATGCCTATGTTATGTTCTGGTACAGAGAGTTGTTCACGGACTATCCTTCCATTGATCTTTGTGCATCTACAAGCACAGTTTTCCAGAAAAAAGCATTATTTATCAATTTACTGAACAATCTGGCCAAAGCCAATACTTATTTGAACAATAAAAAACCTTTCTATTTCAAAGAAATGGTTAAAAGTTACAATATCCAGGCTGCAAATATTCCACTGTTATATGATCAGGTACGTTTTGAATCCAAACAGTTAATTTATAACATGCTGTTTGTGGAAAAAGTGTCCAATGTGCTGTATAAAAAAGGCTTATGCAAAAAAATGTATAAATATAATCAGATCTATTATGAGATAAAACAATGATGCAAATCATCAAGTTTCAGGGTGATAATAAAAACGCTTATCGGGATCTTTTGGAAACAAAAGATGGTATCCTGATCGATGGTATTTTCATCAACCGTAAATTTCTGATCAGTTGTGAACAGGTACAGGGTTCTGATGTGGCAGAAGTAGTTTTTGCTGATGCAGGGGCAGGCTTTTCTGCTGAAAAAGATCAGATCAAAGCTGTTGATGCTTTGGTATCCAATGCGAAAAATGTCTTCCTTATGGTTCGCACTGCCGACTGTACTCCGGTACTCCTGTTTGATCAGAAAAAACATTGCTTTGCTGCCATTCATTCCGGCAGAGAAGGAACCAGAGGAAATATCGTCGGTAAATCCATCGCCCTTATGATAAAACTGTATAACAGTGATCCGGTTGACTTAACTGCCTCAATCGGTCCCTCTATCTGTGTCGAGCATTACGAAGTCGATGCTCTGACCTATGCCAGATTTGTTGAGGATACCAAGATTCCGCAAAAGCCAAATTATCTGGATATCCGCAAAGTAGTGAAAAGTCAATTAATGACAGCCGGTGTTTTAGAAAATAATATTGATTCGATAGACCAATGCACCTATGAGAATAATTATTTCTCATATCGCAAAGACAAAACAAGAAACAGACAGATCTCTATAATAGGAATTTATGATGGAACAATTGATATATCGAAATGAATCGGATAGCTTAGTACTGGAAATAGCCGAAGATCGATTTTCAGCAACCCTGACAATTAGTGATAATGATCAGGTGATTAATGAAAATGATTTACTGGAATTGTTCAAAACGGCCGGGATTAAATGTGGATTTGAGGAAGCAAAAGAATATTTGGTTGAAAAAGGTATAGAAAAAGAGCATAATACTCCTTTTTTAATAGCTTTGGGCAAGAAACCCAAAGAACCACAGGTGGAATTTTCTCTCCTCTTTAATGAGGATGAAACATATCAACCCGAACTAGAAACAGATTTCAAAGCCTTACAGTACTTTTTCAAGACCGATAAAGATAAACCATTGGCTCACCTTTTTATCACAATACCTGGCAAACCAGGTGTTAATATTTTTGAAGAAGATGTCCAAAGTGAATTTGATAATGAGCAGATTATTAACAATTTTCTAGGAGAGAATGTCTATTTTTCTCCGGAACGCAGTCAGGTTTATTCTTCCTGTGCAGGTTATCCATACCTCGATCCTCAGGGTAAAGTGCATGTTAAATCAGATTTTATTTTGCACGGTGACTTGGGTTTGAATTATGAGAATTTCGAGTTATTCGGTAATCTGATTGTTAATGGAAGTATCATGGAAAAATTATCCTTGAAGATCTTTGGTAATTTAACTATCCATGGCAATATTAATGATGCTACTGTGGAAGTGGAAGGCGATGTAATTGTCTATGGTGATGTCACAAATTGCCGTCAGGCCGGCATAATTGCCACAGGTAATGTGCAGTTTGAATCCGCAGAAAATGCCAGAATCGTGACTTCCGGGCAGATCAAATTCAAGAAAAATGTCCATTTTTGTAGAATGATAGCAGAACAAGGCATCTTTGGCAACGAAGAAACCAGTTCCATTGTGGGTGGTCTTACCCAGTGTGGAGAGAATATTGAAGTGGCTATCCTCGGCAGTTCTTCCGCGATCGGTACAGAAATTGAAATAACTATCAGCCCTTATGTTAAAGAAAAAATGCTGATATTGACTAAAAAAATGGTTAAACTTAAAGAAAATTATGAAGCTAATCAGGATAAGATCCAGATCATTCAGGATGAACTACAGGGCTTTGAAAGTAAACTGGAGGAAAGTATCAACAAAGTTCTGATGTATCAGGATCAATTACCCCGGCATATTCTGGCATATAGAAAAGCCTATCCGGGTACCTATGTGCGGATTCTCAAAAAATCCCAGACTATTCTCGAAGAAATAGAAAGGGTCTCCTATACTTTAATAGAAGGTGACCTGCTGATTGAAAGGTATTAGGATCATGTCAATCAGGAAATGACGGTTTGAAATGATAGCCTGCATTGTGTTAATAACTAACAAGTCAATTCTCCTCTTGAGAGGAGTACGGCTTTAGCCGGGAGGTGTGTTGTGTCCATGTATTCTTCATTATTTTTCTATCAAACAAGTCTTGATATGGTATTAATATGAAAATAGCTTTTTTAGGACCGGCTTATCCTCTGCGTGGCGGAATTGCTCAATTTATGGCTATTCTGGCCGAGAAATTGAGCAGTGAAAACCATGAGATAAAGATCTTTAATTTTATAAAACAATATCCAAGACTCCTCTTCCCGGGTAAAGAACAGATCGATAACAGTCAAAGGATCATCCCTTTGAACATAGAAGCTGTCCTGACTCCCTATGATCCTCTGACCTGGACATCTGCGGCCAAAGCGATTCTGAAATGGAATCCAGATCTGCTGATTCTAAAATACTGGATCCCCTTTTTTGCACCGTCTTTCGGATATATCATCAGATATTTAAAAAAAAGAAGCAATATCAAAGTTCTCTATATTATCGATAATATTGAGTTTCATGAAAAATGGCTGTTTGCTGAAAAACTGACCCGTTATGCTTTGGGTAAATCAGATTATCTGATCACTCTTTCCGATACTGTTTACCAAAGTGTCTTCAAAGTGCTCCCCCAATTCCCCAAAGAAAATGTGATACCTTTGCATCATCCTAATTATGATTTTTACCAGCAAACTGAGATCGATGTCCCTGCTTTAAAGAGAAAATTCGGGATCAAAGATAAAGCAATCTTGTTCTTCGGTTATATCAAACATTATAAAGGGCTGGACATCCTTCTGGAAACCATGCCGCTTATCCTGAAACAACTTCCCGAACTGCAGCTCCTTGTCGCCGGTGAAGTCTATGGTGATGAAAAAGTATATACTGAGATCATTACCAGACATAACCTCGAAAAAAATGTTATCATGGAAACTAAATATATCTCCAATGAAGAAGTGGGTGATTATTTTTATGCCACAGATGTGGTGGTTCTGCCTTATCGTTCTGCCACCCAGAGCGGAATAACCCAGCTCGCTTTCTCCTTCGATAAACCGGTGATCGCAACCGCTGTGGGAGGCTTGTGTGAGATCATCCACCCGGATCTCAACGGATACCTTGTCCCTGCTGAAGATAAAGAAAAACTGGCAGAAGCTGTGATCAAATTCTACCGAGAAAATAAAGAAACTGCCTTTACTGAGTATATTCAAAAGGATAAACTCAAATACTCCTGGACACCAATGTTGGAGGAAATCAATAAGATAGTGGGCAGTCGGCAGTAGGCAGCATGCAGGGGGCCGTGGTGAGACAACCCATCCTCTTCTTCTTCCCTTTTGAAGAGAAAGTATTAGATGTTTGTTCAAAGAAAATTGAAATTGAAAAATACATAAATTCTGGAGGTTTTATGCGGAATACGATTCTGGTTTTAATGGCAATACTGATCCTGCCTGGGCTGATCTTTGGTGCCAGATTGGAGAATTTGCCTACTGATGTGACCTTACCCAATGGGGAAGTTTTGCATCTCTTAGCATCTGGTGATGAATTTTACAACAAACTTCACGATGCACAAGGATTCACGATCATGCAGAGTCCTACAGACGGTTATTATTATTATGCTCAAAAAGCTGCCGGGACTTTAGCTCCTTCAACATATAGAGTAGGAACTGTCAATCCTGCCAGTGTCGGAATCCTGCCCAATTTGAATATCTCTGAAACTGAATACAAAGCAAAAGCAGACAGAGTTAATTCCTATATGAAAAACAGCTCCCGTTCACCTCATACAGGCACTTTTAATAATTTGTGTATTTTAATCCGTTTTTCAGATCAGGACGAGTTTACTGCTCCCAGATCAGTATTCGAAGACAGATTTAATGCCATCACGGATTCATCTAATTCTTTAAGACACTATTTTTACAATAGCAGTTATGAACAATTGGATATTATAACGTCTATACTACCCGCATCAGGGCCGGATATAAATGTTTCCTATCAGGATGACCATCCCAGAAATTATTATTGTCCTTACAATGCTGTGACTAATCCTATCGGTTATGACGGCGATTCCGGTGAAAGAGAACAGATTCTCTTGAATAATGCGATCAATGCCGTAGCCGCTCAAATACCTGCTGATCTTAATCTTGATGGTGACAATGACGGCCAGATCGACAATCTCTGCTTTATTATCAGAGGGCCTCATACTGCGTGGGCAGATTTGCTTTGGGCACACCGTTGGGGATTCTTCTATACTCAGCCTCAAATCAACGGCATTTATGCAGGCAGTTATACTTTACAACCCGAAAATCAGAATGATGCCAGGGTATTAAGTCATGAAATGTTCCATTCTCTGGGTTCTCCTGATCTTTATCATTATAATTTCAACGGTTTAACTCCTACCGGCCCCTGGGACATTATGGAAAGCGGTGCCGGTCACATGGGTACTTATATGAAATACAAATACGGTCTCTGGATTGATAATATTCCCCTTATTTCTCAACCCGGTGACTATACTCTTGAGCCTATCACATCTTCAGTTAATAATTGTTACAGAATCAACAGTTCCAATAATTCCGAATTTTTTGTTCTTGAATACAGAAAACAAAATGCAGATATATTTGAAAGTGCAGTACCTGGTAGCGGGATGTTGATCTACAGAATTAATCCGGATTGTGGCGGTAATGCTGATGGTCCTCCGGATGAAGTTTATATTTACCGTCAGGGTGGTACACGCACTGTCAACGGCTCTGTTGCGGATGCTATTTACAGTGCCGATGTTTATCGTACGGAATTCAATGATCACACCAGTCCCGCTGATTTTATGACGTATCAGGGTTTTGGCGGACTGAATATCAGTCAGATTAGTACAGCCGGAGAGACAATCTCTTTCCATTATTCCACAACTGATGCAATTCCACCTGTATGTACGATTTCTGCACCTTCAGACGGAGCTGTCCTGCCTTTGGAAGCTCTGACAGTTCATGCTTCAGCCTCTCAAACGGATGGAACCATCCAATCAACATCTGTCTGGCTGGACAGTACTTTAGTATTTGTTTCCGGCAGCAGTACGATCACCTATGTTATTCCTACTGATTCTTTAACTGTTGGCTATCATCAAATCCGGATGGAGGCTTCGAATAATGTCGGAGTGACGGCAAGTAAAGAGATTCAGATCAGAGTTATAGATCCCAATGAAGCGACCTGGTTCAACTGGTCATCTCCTTTGCCGAATTATGTTTATTGGGGCAGAGGGTCTATTCCCATCAAATGTGCCGTGGATTTTGATTTAGGAGAAATGTCATTGAAGGCAAAGAAAATCAGTTTCTACATTGCCAATGATATCTGGGGAGATCCTATGGTTCCGGGCAGAGTACATGCTACGATCAATAGTTTTGCGAATGGTCAGATCAGCGAGACTATATTGCATGATCTGGGTGATATTCAGGCAGATACAGACAGTCTTTTTGAATATACTTTGCCGGATAATATTCTTGTAACGGGCAAAATCGCAGTAGTTCTGAATTTATATGAATATCAGAATATAGCTTTTGACATTAATGGTACTTATGGGCACAGTTGGATCACTGAACCAGACCGTCCCTGGATGGATGCTTTAGCCAGAGGTGCTTTAGGCGGAGCGGAAATACAACTGCAGCTGCAGTCACCGGTTTCTGAGAGTTCAATTGAGGCTGTACATGATCGGAATGTGACTTTATCTAATTATCCCAACCCCTTCAATCCGGAAACAACTGTCTCTTTCAGTATTCCCAATTCCGGGGATGTGGAAGTACATATCTACAATGTGAAAGGACAGTTAGTAAATACCCTTCTCAGGGAAAAGCTTAATGCCGGTCAGCATAAAATTAGATGGAGCAGTAAGAACAACAGTAATGAAAACTGTACTTCCGGGATTTATTTCTGTAAGATCAAAGCAGGTAATCAGGTAAAAACGAGTAAATTGCTGCTTTTGAAGTAGCCACTGCGTCCAAGTATATGGTTCTTTTTTAGCAATTGGTCAGACGTTGTCTGACCAATTTTTTTTAACAAGAAAGGACAGGAAAGAATGGGCAGGATATTATCAAGAACACAGACTTACCAGAATAGGTGCCAGGTATCAGGTGTCAGGTGCCAGTAGGGATGATGAACGCAGAGATTGGACAAAGAAGCTACAGGAAGAGATCTGCAGATGATGTAATAGCAGTGTTAGCAAAAAGCTTTTGGGGGCTCCTCATCAATAGCCCTGACCTTCAGGCTAGGGACAGGATCAAGCAAAAACAACTCTTCTCGGCTTCAGCCGCGTCTTGCCCCATTCGCAACTCATTGATTACATCGGGTTTAAGATATTCAGGTTAGTTCAAATCATTCGATTTAGCAGGTTGAGGATTTACGATAATTTGGAGTGAACCACCTTGTAAGATTAAACTGTTTTCTGTTTCTTTCAAGACTTTTAGGTTTAGGGTTTTTTGAACAATTTTGCTAATTATTTTACCAACTTTTCTAATTCTTTTATCTTTAAAGCTAATTATTGTATTTGAAGAAACTTGCCCTTTTTCATAATTAACGTTAATATTAGTATTCCTCAAATAGCGGCTAAGCCAGCCAATACTACGGGTTTTTTCAGGAGCTTTGATTGACACTTGTGAATGATAAGAATAGATGTTTTGTGAAATCTCATCATCAAGTACCGAAATCTTTTTGGACATATCACTGCTAAAGGATAGCAAATCTCTCCACATTTCATCTAACTGACAACTAGGTCCCACACATCCCAAATTTTTCAAACTCCAGAATATTTCTTCCCTGTCATTCCAAATCCTATAGCTCTTGATGTCTAATCCGGCATCATTGATCATTTGCATGGCCATAATTACTATTGTATAAATTGACTGTTCTGCATACTCTAAATTCATTTTGCCTGAATAATTGTAATCTTCCTCAAATACTTTAAAATAATACTTCATAAAATCTTTAAGGTTAACATTCTCATTTATTAACCAAATAGCTTCTTTACATTCCCACTCTAATGTGGACTTTTTATCAAACTCAGCATAAGCCATTAATCTGACTAGATCTTGATTAGAGGGTAATGAAGATAGTGTGAATTTGTCTCCTTTCACAGGTTTACGTTTCGTTATACTTGTTCCATGAGTTAAAAGGTGAATTATACATTTCTTATCCTGATTTAAACTAAAAATGTTTATAATAGTATTTTTCGAGAAACTAGCATAAGAAGGTAATTCTCTTTCCAGATTACTGAAAACAAGCATGTCCATTACTCTTGGGTTAACTGATTTAAAGTAAGTTCCAACTGGAATAAAGAAATTCAAATTTCTTTTGCATTTGTTATGAATAGCAATACTTGCAATACCATTGGCATCTATGAATGGAGTAATTTCCAGAAGTTTTTTGCTTTGTAAATAGAAAATACTTGCAGGTTTTGAATCTGCCAAATTTTTAAAAGCCTCTATATAGCGGTAATGACCTGGAAAATTCTCTAAGAAATTAATCCAAGCCTGTGTAGTGGCTTTTCTTGCTGCTTTATCAAAAGGTCGATCATCAGTTTTTAGGAGGCTTATATTTTTTTTTGCTTCTTTAAAGTGTATATTAGCTTTTTGTTTTACTATAGTATATTTTTGAACATCTTTATGATTGTAGGTTATTCCATGTTCAAAATTGGGAACCTCAGCATCATATTTCTCAAAATTATACACATACCTTGTGTATGATAAAATGCTGTTTTCTTGTTTCGCTCTATTCCAAAGGGTGTTGAACAATTTAGTCCAGGCATAGATCTCGTATGTTCCACTTCTATACGTATAAATATATTCTTCATAAGCTTCAGGAGTATTTTCAAATTTCATCCACCACCAAAATAAACGCTCCGAAATTCTTGGCTTCGCTTGAGAGTAGTTATGAATAACGTTTTTAGATTTGGAATTGAGATATTCTTCATATCTTTTAATTGCCCAAGCTCTTTTAAAATTATTAATAAAATCACTGGGATTGACTATGTAAAAAAGTATACTATTGTTATACAAAATGGTCATATTAGATTTTTTACTTTCTGTACCAAATAAATAAATATCGTGTTCCAGATATATTTCATATGCTCGATCTGTTCCCCTTAGATCAGCAATTTGATATCTGATTTCATCCCTGACTATGGGTAAATAAAACAATCCTATTCCCATAGCCATTATAATCAGGAAGATCAACACAATTTTCTTCATCATTTTCTTGGTCTTTTCTTCAATTTTTAATTGCATTTTGGAATCTCCAGCAAACAGCAACTTTTACGTTTTTATTTGGTACTAATAGGAAAATATTGTCAAGGTAAAACTATATCTGGAGATTCGAATGACTTTTGTTTGATTTGAGCTTTTACTTTGCTGAGAAAGGAATATTATAATGGTGTGTGTCAGAGTAGATGAGTTTGTGGGGAACAATAATCTTTTGTCCCAGACGGGACGGGGATGAATCTCTACTTACTGGCAGTTAAAACTGTCCAGCTAACTTCTTGGGTCCTACGGACAAATGAGAATAATAGGAGTTTAAATTCTCATTGAAAGGCGATAATAAAGCATTACTTTGAGAATTTAGTACCGTTTTTTAATCGTTTTCGCAGATATGTATCATTTGGATAAACAGTAATGTTGAAAGAGCCTCCTTGGAGGAGTAAACTATATTCAGTTTTTTTCAGGACTTTCAGATTCAGGACTTTTTGAACAATATTACCAAGATCATCTCCTGCTTTTCTTACAACCGCATCTTTATACATTATTAATGAATTTGAGGAAACTTCAGCAGGTTCATAATATACATTAATCCCTGTTTCGTGAAGATACCAATAAAACCAAGCTGCAGAATGGGATTCTTCAGGTGCTTTTATAACAATATCAAAATACGAGGCTTTTAAATTTTTCAGAAATTGCAAATCAGGTGATGAAAGTTCTTGGGACATTGTTTTCTTTAAAGAATCCCATTTATAGCCAATTCCTTGAGGATCCTCATTTGCAAGAAACGATTCATTAATAAGATGCCAATTAGAAGAATTCCAGAAAAGTTTATCTCTATCTTCCCAAATTGCAAATTTTTGCAGGTCAAGGCCCGATTCTTTAATCAGTTTCATTGCTTCATAGACGTGATTGTAATAATCTGTAGAAGTGTAAAATAGATAAGCTTGTCCATTATTTTTATTTAGTGGATTATGGAAATAACTGTCCAAATCTTTTAGCCTAAGGTTATTTGAAACTATCCAGACAGCAGTTTGTGCTGTCCAAAACCGAATGTGTTTAAAGGCTGTATATGCAATCAGTCTGGTAAGATTTTCATTAGGTGGATTAGGAAGTAACGTATAATTATTTTGCTTATTTTCCAATGGATTAGTCACATTGTTTCCTATACTTAATACGGGGAAATAAAATTCTCTTAACTCGTAGGGCTCTAATCTCATAAAAATGATTTCATGATCCGGGAAAATTGTCATAGATACACCCCCATAGTCAAATGTGTCAAATAGGAGAAAATCCATAAATTTATTATCCTTCCCCTTCAAATATAATCCTTTGGGGGCAAAAAGGTACAGTGACTTTTTACTTTTGCTTTTTATAGATACACCGAATCCCTTTTCTTTATCAATATGAGGAGATATTTCTATTAATTTTTGTTTAACTAAGTAGAAAATACTGGCTGGTTTTGCTTCAGCTAATGATTTAACAGCTTCGATTGACTGGTAGTGTCCTGGATAATTTTCTAAATATGTTGCCCAGGCATAGGGATTGTTTTTTTTAAGAGCTTTGTTGTATGGCTTGATATCTGCTTTTAGTTTCTGAATATTCTCTTTAGCTGTTATTAAATGTCTTACAGCATCTTTTTTGACTGAATTATATACTTCTACATCCATTTGAACATAATTATTTTCAGAACCATACTTGGGTACAAATTGATCATATTCCTTAATTTTATCCAAATATTGTTGGTATGAGATTATTGTATTTTCCTGAGAAGCTTTTGTCCATATGAGTTCGTAAAGATTCTTCCATGCTTTAGTTTCATATTTTCCCTTCTGATATGTATCAATGTACTCCATATAGGAATCTTCAGAATTATCTAAAACCATCCACCACCAAAACAACTTTTCTGAAATTCGTGGTTTTGAATTAGATTTAGTTAGAATAAACATCAGATCAACATCATGTCTTTGTTCTAACCATCTATCCGTCAATACTTTAGAACACTGATTTAAAAAACTCTGTTTTTCCTCAGAATCATATGATGCTAAACCGCTTCCCGAGTAGTTACTGTATGCTCTCTGAGTATCTCTTAATTCAGTAAGATACCATCTTATTTCATCATAAACTACGGGAAATAAAAAATAGAACAAACCCGTACTAATTATGATCAAATAGATTAATCCAATTTTCTTCATTAATTTCTTGGTCTTTTCTTCAATTTTTATCTGCATTTTGACTCCGAAAGTTTTAGATTAATAGCAACATTAATGAAATCATTCAAACCAATGTGGACTAAACTGAGGGTAAATTATTATATTAAGTGAGCCACCCTGTAACAAAATTCCCTTTTCGCTTTCTTGAATGACTTTTAGTTTGAATGCTTTTTGTAATATTACACTTACTGCTTTCCCTGCTTTTCTGGTTTCATTACTTTCGAAGGTAATTTGAGTATTGGTGGATTCTTTCAAGTGTTTGGATCGTACCCAATATCCTAAATCTCTAAAATACCAAGCCAGCCAAGCCGCAATGTGAGATTGTTCAGGTGCTTTTATCTTAACCTTAAAATATTTGGATTTCAAATTTTGTAGGATTTGTGGTTCTATGGATGCTAACTTATCAGACATCTCAGTTTTCAATGTTTTCCACCCATATTCCTCTTTATCTGGAATTATTTTCAATATTTCTTCAGGATCCGACCAACTGCTTTGCATCAAACTCCAGAAAAGTATATTTCTATCTTTCCAAATAGTATATTTTTTAAGATCCAAACCACTATCTTTAATAATTTTCAGAGCCCATATGACATCATATAAATACATCGAATAATCCCGATAATCCTTATCTGTGATTTCATGTGTGTTTGTGAGATTATTCTGAGCATTAATACAATTCTTCAACTCGTTAAGATTCGGGTTTTCAGTTATTATCCAAACAGCAATCTGATAATTCCAAAAATAATAACGATGTCTTCTGACTTCATCATATGCCATTAACTTTGCTAAGTCCTTATTGGGTGATGCTGATAGTAAAAGAAATTTATTTTTGTTTGTGACAGCTCTTTTTTTCTTAACATCACCTATTGTCAGAACAGGAAAATAGCATGTTTTAGGCTGATTTGAATTCAGAACATATAATACCCCATCTTCTGGGTAATAATATTTAATATTTGCGTTGCTATTTGAATCATTGAATATTAGCATATCCTTTACCATTGGATTCAGTGACTTCCAATATGTACTAAATGGAAAAAAGAAATTTAGCTTTTTCTTGCACTGCTTCTGAACAATAATACCAGCACCGTTTTCAGCATCTGCAACAGCTGTTAAAGTTAATAAATTATGTTTTGCCAAGTAAAAAACACTTGTTGGTGCTGATTCAGACAAGTTTTTTAAGGCTTCTCCTGAACGATAATGACCAGGAAATTTTTCTAAAAACTCATTCCAGGCCAGAGCAGTTCCCTTTTATTAGCTTTAATAAAGGGATTATCATCAGTTTTAAGATCTTCTGTTTTTCTATTAGCCTCATTGATATGTCTAACAAGCTTCTGCTTAATTTGGGAATTTTCTTTCGTATAGTCTTGTGTGAAATAATTATCTTGTTTATTGCCTGGAACCCATGAGTCAAATTTTTCAATTTCTGATAAATACTTTTGATATGATACAATCGTGTTTTCATGTGTTGCAGTTTTCCAAAGACTCTTATATAGTTTATTCCAGGCATCGATTATATAAATTCCATTTGGATATGTTACTAAATATTCTTCATATGCATCAGGTGTGTTTTCCCATTTCATCCACCACCAAAAATGACGCTCAGAGATTAGAGGTTGATGATTTTCATTTCCAATGTGTTTGTCTTGATAAGATGTATAAATCTTTTTAGACCAATATTTTTTAAAAAATTCAGTAATTCTATTAGGTTTTTCTTCTATACGGCAATTATTGTCTAAATCCCAATACACTATTTGATTTACCTGATGTTCTTTAGGATTGTTGCGTTTAACCCATTCCTGATATAATTTATTCGCGTGTTCGGTACCCCTCATTTCAGAAATTTGCCATTTAGTCTCATCACGAATTACATAGATCAATGGCAAATAATATATTCCTATTGCCGTTGTCATTATAATCAAATAAATCAACACAATTTTCTTCATCATTTTCTTGGTCTTTTCTTCAATCTTTATCTGCATTTTGGACTCCAGCAAACAACAACTTTTACTGTTTTTATTTGGTACTAATGGGAAAATATTGTCAAGGTAAAACTAATTCCGGAGATTTGAATGGACTTTTTTGTTTGAGCTTACCTTTTATTTTGCTGAGAAAGGAATATTATGATCGGGATCGTTTTGTTAGGAGAGAAGTAACACAGACTTTCACGGACTTACACGGACGAACACGGACAGGGGAAGAGATCTGCAGGTGATGTAATTGAGGTTTTGTTAAAAAGCTTTTGGGAGGCTTTTCTCTCAATAGCCCTGGCCTTCAGGCCAGGGACAGGATCAATCAAAAACCCCTCTCTTTTCGGTTTCAGCCACATAATTCCAAATTAAACACTCTTTTGTTTCAACAAGACAGATCAAAGACAGGAGAATAGATGCCTGGAGAGAATGTCTGAATCACGGATGCCACTGATTAACGGATGTCACGGATTTTTCGAGAGTGGTATGTATAGATAAGAATTAAGAGATAATAGGATTTGTAGTATCCAAAGATGGGCAGTAAAATATTACAGATTAAGGTTGTTTTGCTTTACTATTGTACATATTACTATCAGGCACAAAATCAATTTTTCCCATTGATGGGACGACGTAGGAGAAAGTGGTTTTATTGTCTTCAATGGAAATGGCTATAGAACCTAATGAAATGATGTCCATACCGATTAAGATATCAAAGCCGCTGAAACCATCGCTGGCAATAACAACAATGTCTTTGATTCGAATACCATTGGGAAGATAAAAATCAACAATATATACAGGACATGTCTTTGAGCCATGAACGCCATTAACTTCTTTAAAACTAATCGGCATGAGGTTAAGTGAGTAAGCTAATTTCTGAGAAATAACTGAGGATGTAGCTCCAGTATCCCATAGAGCATTTGCAGAAAACACATTGTCATTAATTGGGCCTGTTGAAGCTGCATAACCAATATTTATAGCTGTAGTAATATTTTTGACAATTTTTGGATAGTCGATTGTAAAGGCAAAATGACGAATCAAGCTACACTCCAATTATAAAGAGTGACATGATAAAATTCTTCATCAGTAGTGCAAAATTCAACCAGAAAATCTCCCATTTTATATCTTTTGAGTGATTCCCTGATGGCTTCCTCAATAGTATCATATTCAGCGATAATCTGCTCATCCACAATAACAACAAATTTATTAAGATGGGAATCAATTATACTTTCTTTATTAGCTTTGAAATATGCATATTCATTTTCTAACATGGCTCCTCCTGTCAGGATTTTCTATTCCTTTATTTCTGATTATATTTTAATAGTATTTATTCCCTTGTCAATGGTTTTATCCTTAACATCTCCATATACCTTCAATCTATGAGCACAAAAAACCGATAATGCTCTAATCTTCTTTATTAATAAGGCTTTGCAGGAGAGTTAAAAAAATATTTTATATTTTCTTGACAGGTTGGGTAACTTGTTGTTTTTTAATAATTAATGTTATGCATAGTAATAATTCAAGAATTTATTGCTATTTCTGTAACTAATTGATATTCAAGTTTTTATATTGTTCTTTAAGGGGTGGGGGGGCATGTTTACATTTATTAGAAAGTGCGATGCACAACTGGAGAAATTCGACTACAAAAAGATTGCCATCGCTATATATCGGGCTTCAGACCAGACTGGGGAATTTGGTGAGGAAGTTGCAGACAAGCTGGCGATCAGAGTCGTAAATTTAGCACAGCAGATTTTAGCCACAGATATACCGACTGTGGAGGATATTCAGGACATAGTTGAGGATGTCTTAATTGCCTCAACTTACCGCAAGACAGCCAAAGCTTATATCATTTACCGTGATCAGCATGCCAAGATGCGTGAAATCGCCAATAAAGCCGGTGTGAATCTCATTGATCAGTATCTGGAGAAGTTGGACTGGATGGTCAAAGAAAACAGCAATATGGCCTATTCTTTACAGGGTTTGAACAATTATATCGCCTCAGAAGTGAGTAAGACTTACTGGCTGAACAAGATCTATCCGCCTCATATCAAAGAAGCACATTTGGAAGGTGATTATCACATCCATGATCTGGGTTTGATCTCTGTATATTGCGTGGGTTGGGATTTGATGGATCTTCTAACCATTGGCTTCAAAGGAGCAGAAGGCAAGATTGAAAGCAAACCTGCCAAGCATTTTAGAAGTGCTTTGGGTCAGATAGTCAATTTCTTTTATACATTACAGGGAGAGGCAGCCGGAGCACAGGCTTTCTCAAATTTTGATACATTATTGGCGCCTTTTATCAGATACGACAACTTAGCTTATGGAGAAGTAAAACAGGCAATACAAGAATTTATTTTTAATATTAATGTACCGACAAGAGTAGGATTTCAGACACCTTTCACCAATATTACCCTGGATTTGAATCCGCCTTCCATGTATAAGGACACACCTGTGATCATCGGAGGAGTACCTCAGAATGAAACTTATGGAGAATTCCAGGCGGAGATGGATATCATCAATAAGGCTTTTCTGGAAGTCATGACTGAAGGCGATGCCAAGGGCAGAGTCTTTACTTTCCCTATTCCGACTTATAATATTACCAAAGATTTCGACTGGCATAATCCCAACTTGAATTACTTATGGGAAGCCACTGCCAAATATGGGATTCCTTATTTTTCCAATTTCATCAATTCAGAAATGAATCCCGAAGATGCCCGTTCCATGTGCTGCAGACTGCGTCTGGATACCAGAAAGCTGGAAGCAAGAGGCGGTGGGCTGTTTGGGGCTAATCCTCTGACAGGCTCGATCGGGGTTGTTACGATCAATATGCCCAGATTAGGATATTCCGCTAAGGATGAGCCAGACTTTTTTGAGAAGCTGGAAGGCTTGATGCAGAAGGCGAAGAAGAGTCTGGAAATCAAGCGGAAAATGCTGGAAGTCTATACAGAGAATGGCTTGTATCCATATACTAAATATTATTTAGTCAAAGTGAAGGAACGTTTCAATCAGTATTGGAAGAACCATTTTTCCACAATCGGTTTAGTGGGTATGAACGAAGCCTGTGTCAATCTATTAGGCTTTGATATCGGATCGGAAGAAGGAAATGATTTTGCTTTGAGAGTAATGGATTTCATGAGACAGAAGTTGATTGAATTCCAGGAAGAGACAGGCAATAACTACAATTTGGAAGCTACACCGGCAGAGGGGACATCTTACCGTCTGGCCAAGATAGACAAGAAGAAATTCCCTACGATCATCGTAGCCAATGAAAATGCCTACAGAGCCGGAGCAGAACCGTTCTACACCAATTCCACCCAACTTCCTGTTAATTATACAGACGATATTTTCGAACTTCTGGATAAGCAGGATGTTTTGCAAACCAAATATACAGGCGGAACGGTACAGCATATTTATGGCGGAGAAAGGATCAGCGACTTTATGGGATTGAAGAATCTCATAGATAAGATCTGCCGTAATTATCATCTGCCTTATTTTACTTTTACTCCGACTTTCAGTATTTGTACCAATCATGGCTATATCAATGGCGAGCATAAAAACTGCCCTGTCTGTCAGACAGAATGTGAAATTTATTCCAGAGTGACAGGTTATTTGAGACCTGTATCACAGTGGAATGAAGGTAAGCAGGCAGAATTTAAAATGCGGACTAATTTTAAGTTGTCGGAATAAACATGAAAATAGGCGGGTTACAGAAATTCAGTCTGGTTGATTATCCGGGCAAGATCAGTGCGATCATCTTTACACAGGGGTGCAATTTAAGGTGCCCCTATTGTCACAATCCTGAATTACTGGATCTCAATGCTGAAAGCAAATTTGACACACAGGAAGTGCTTGATTTCCTGAAAAGCCGGATAGGCAAACTCGATGCTGTCACCGTTACCGGGGGAGAACCAACTTTACAAAATGATCTGCCGGCTTTCCTGAAAGAGATAAAGGATATGGGCTTTTTGGTCAAACTGGATACTAACGGGACAAATCCTGAGATGGTGGAGAAGTTGATCAGATTTAAGCTGGTGGATTATTTGGCGATGGATATCAAAGCACCTTTGGATAAATATGAAATGATCACTTTCAGGCATTGCCAGCAGGAAGATCTATACAGGACTATTGCTTTGATGGAGAATTCAGGGTTGGATTTCGAATTCAGGACTACGGTAGTGGAGTTCATGCATTCCAATGAAGATATTCTGGAGATCAGAAACATTTTGAAGCGTGAAGACAGATATTTTATCCAGAAATTTGTGGATATCAAAACGCTGGAAAAAGATATGCCGCATTATCAGGCAATTCCTGATATTGATTACAATATCATCAGAGAAAAGTGCCAGGAATATTTTAGAGATTTTGGAATAAGGTAAGATTTTCGTAACTACTCAGTTGCTATTTAGAAATTTTAACCACAAATGAGCGAACACAAATGGGCACAAATAAATAGAAGAGACACTTTTCCAAGATTTTTTAACAAGATATACAGGATGAACAGGATTTACGAGTGTTCAGATTTAGGGGTTAAGGTGGAAATTGCTTATAAATAGACCCGGCATTCATGCCGGGGATTATGATTTAAAACATCTCCCCACCGGCTTTAGCCTAATGTTTACAGCTGGAAAGGACGTTTTTACAAATTTATCTCACACAGAACAGCAGTGCTGTGTAGGCACAGAAGGACACAGATTTTGGGAATTATGTATAGAGGAGTAAAAGTATTATCAAGTTATGGGCATTCATAAATAATATTTTTTTAACGTTGTTAATACTGGGGACTTGGTGTTTTTTACAGGCAGAGGCAACCAATTTTGAAGAGTGTTTTAGACCGTTTTATAATAAAGAAAAGAATTTACGGATCATCACACGTTCATTTGACCTGGATAGTTTGAAGTATTATGTGGTGGCTAATCCCTTCCGATTGACTTCGCAAGTAGTTGCGAAGGACAGTCTGAGAGTTTATAAATATGCTCCTGTTTCTGTGACAATGAAATCACCCTTGCTGGTTGGAATGAAACTTATGAAAAAGGGGAAAGCAGTTTATCCTGTTACCGGATTAACGCATGGGCAAAAAAAAGAATATCCAGGGGTCTTCTTAACAATAGATATATGTCCTACTTCCAAGGAAATCAATAAGATCTTCTTTTCCGAATTGGAGAGTCTAAGATTCAGGGATCAGAAACCGATTGAGATAGCAGTCAGTCTGAGTGGAAGATGGCTGGAAAAGCATTTGGAAGATTTTCAATGGCTTTTGGAAAAGCAGAGGAACAAAGTTTTCAATATCACCTGGATCAATCATTCCTATTCACATCCATATTTGATTAATGTACCTGCTGACAGTAATTTCTTCAATCTGAAAGATACAGACTGGCAAGAAGATAGTTTTAAAATGGAAGCAGAATTTATCAAATACAATATACCTCCACCCATATATTACAGGTTCCCCGGGCTTGTCTCAAGTAAAAAACTGATGAAAAAAGTAGAGAAATTTAATCTTTTACCAATTGGGACAGATGCCTGGATCGGCAAAGAGCAGATTCCTATGCCAGGCTCAATTGTACTGGTGCATGGAAACGGTAATGAAATATGGGGTACGAAAGGATTTGTCAGACTTCTGGCTGAGCATCCGGAGTGGGAGCTGCTGCCTTTGAGAGAGACGATTTCGGAACACTGACTTACAAGGACTTTCACGGACAGGGGAAGATCAGTGGGCAGAAGGCAGTAGGCAGGGGGCAGCAGAGAAAGAGAAAGACCTGCGACGTGAGAATCGAC
>CAYQPF010000047.1:0-30862 GCA_964419225.1 uncultured Candidatus Cloacimonadota bacterium
CTCCGGGGAACGCAGATTTCAGGGCATTGGCAACCTCTTTGAGGTGGCAGAAAAGAATTATTGTTTCCTCAGCCTCGACAATGTCATTCACGTAGTCCACAACGTCGGCGATCTTGCCCCGGGCAGATACGTTTTTAAGGGTGCCGATCCGTACCATGATCTCGCCCTTGAGGCTCTTCCTGACCTGCGCATCCGTGGCGTGGCGATATTCTACAAGGTATGTGGCAAGGTCTGCAAGTGCAACGTCGTACTCAGGTTGTGTTGTTATCTCACATGAAACGATTTGCCTCACCTTCGCCGGCAGTTCCTTTAAAACGTCAAACTTCTCCCTGCTGAAAAAGCAGGTTGTCCTCAACTTATAGTTTAACTCCCTGTAATATTTTGCTCCGCAGTATCTGTCCTTATAGGTTTTCTGCCCTCCCAGATCCTTTAGCCTGTCAATAATGGCCAGTTGGGAAATGAGGTCCTTTTCCTTGTTCACCACCGGTGTTCCGGATAGCAGCATCACTACGGGCTTGCCGTGGGCCACTCCCGCTACAAACTTTGACTGTTGAGCTGACGGATCCTTAACCCTGTGACTTTCGTCAACAATGATCGAGCGGAAATATTTGATGTTCCCGGAAAATTCGATGTCCGACAGTTTCATTTTCTGACCCCTTGGAGTGTTTATCTTCCGGACAAAGTATTTGCTCAAGCTCTCATAGTTGGTGATGAATACATTCACAAGCCCGGCATCGTAGAAATACGGCCATGTGTTTTTTATACCATCTGTAAGTATCTCCGCCTTTTCGTAGGTGAACTTGCTCCACTCTATCTGCCAGTTGTACTTCAGTGATGCCGGGCATATCACAAGGCACGGGAAAGCGTTCAGTGCAACAACGGTGGCCATGGCCTGAATTGTTTTGCCTAAGCCGGGTTTATCCCCTATGATGAGCCTTTTTGCCTGTATTGAGTATGCTATGCCCTGCTTTTGAAAATCATAAGGGGTAACTTTTAGATTGATCGTTTGTAGAAGTTCCGGCATTGGAGGTACCTCTCCGATATATTCCGGAGTGACATCGTCCATGTTGGTAAAATCATAACTGTCGATAAGCACCTGGATGATCTGCCCGTTCTCCGGTGAGGACGGGATGAACCACTCCCTTGAGGATTTATTGTACAGGCAGCCTTTGGCTCCTTTTATGACATAACTTATTCGCCTGTCATATTCGAACCTGAGCAAATACCCGTCTTGTACTGTTTGAATCGTTCCCATCAGAATATTCCCTCACTGTTAGAAGATTCGTTATTGCTGATAAACTCTTTCGGGCCTTTACGGGGTCTCGTGTTGTCAAAGCCCTTGGTGGCATCCCTCTCACTTTTCGCGTTGCTCACCAGTGTACGGCACCAGTCGAGCTGGTGTGTTGCGGTGCGGTTGATCCTCTCGCAGCGCAGGCTCAGGTAATTGTAGTCCTTGCAGGCTGACTCAATGAGCTGCTTCATCACAAGTGCCGGGAGTTGTTGTTTGACAGTGTCCTTAAGGATGCCCACGATCTCACTTTTCATAAAGCTGTCCCGGTGGTACTCCGCATCCGCACGCATCTTACAACTCCTGGACACTATCCCGGCAAGCATGTCTCCGCGCTCAAGCACATCCTCAAGCTGCTCTGAAACCGTTTCGTCAAGGTATTTCTGCATTTCCTCAACCTCTGTGAGGATATCTTCAAATGATGCGATATTTGTCAGCATGCCACAGGCCTCCCATCACCGAAAAGAAGCCACCAACGGAATGCAAGGTTCGTATACTTGTCTTTCCCGGATTGGTAAAACTCACTTTCCCGTGTTATGAATATTTTAAAAATCTTGAAGTTCTTTTTTGAAATCCCGATCAGGATATCCTTATCCGCTCCGGCAATGTCCATGTACCATGCTCTCTGGCGGTCATAGTCGAAATGCAGGCAGGCCGCTTCAAACTCTGACTGTGATGTGGCCGTTGTGCTTTTTATGTCGCCACCGTGATGGAATATCTCAGCCCACAGATCCCATTTGCACCGTACATTGAGGGAGAAAGGCAGGCCGCCATAAAGTATCTCCATCTCCCTGCTCATCTCTGCCTGCCCTGTTGAATGCTCCAGAAGTGCATTGCACAACTCGTCCTGGTAGAAAGCCTTTTTCATCTTCAGTGCAAGGTCGAAATCTGTCTTTTGGTACCTCACGTCACCAACAGTGTACTTGAAGTAATCAACACGCTGCGGTTCAGTGATCATTGCATCTATCAGACTGCCGAACTTGTATGCTTCGGTAGGGTCAGGCATCTCCCTTGGCCAAAGCTGCTGCTTCAACCAAGAGAGGTCGCTGTTCGAAACTTCCGGACGTTTATAGTAGTCTGCCTCTGACATGGTTATTTTGCTTTGTAAACGTCGTTATACTCAATGAGAACGCTGTCAATCAGCTCACCGGTTTTAACGGCATGGTCCTCGCAGAACTTCTTCATCTGCCCGATTGTCTTTTTCTCTATCTTTTCCGGATCCAGATCCTTACCCTCCTGCTCAAACCAGAACTGGAAAATCAAGGAATAACCCACCTTGTTTTTAACGATGATTTCCGTACCGGTTTTTACTTTCGGTGCTTCGGTGGCCGCTGCTGAAAATAGTGCCCCCATGCTTGCCTGTGTTGTTTCCCCGGCAGCCTGTGTGGCGGCATTGATCTCAACGGTTTTTGATGCTTCTTCCTGCTCCTTTTGCAAAGCTGTAGTAGCTTCCTCTTTCCGCTTGTTTTCCTGCTCCAGTAGCTTTGCCTTTTCCTCCTCGCCAGCCTTTGCAAGATCCTCGAGCTGCTGCTTTTTGGATGGTAGTTTGTCAACTGTCTCCTTTTGGAAAACCGTCATTATATTGCGGTACTCGTTAGCGTAGTGAACGTAAAGGGCATCATCCTGCGCAACTTCTAAAATCAGGGCATTTATTTCCTCAACCTTAAGGATGGTACTGCTGACGCTAATTCGTAGCTCCTGCAGGTGTCTGGGGGTAAACATCGAAACCGGGGCTGAAAATTTCTGGGAGTCAACCTCAAATTTCTCAAGAGTGAGAGTGTCAAACAGCTCGTTGACTTTTTTCTTTTTGTTGGTTATAAACTCGTAGAACGCCGTTCCAAGAGCGGTTTTGATTGCCTGCCTTACTGCAATAACCTCTTTTTCCCTTGCCAGTTTTTCAGCTGCGATACGATCCTGTTCCTGCTTTTCTTTCATCAGCTTTGTGGCGTAGTCGTCCCTGAGCTTCTGTACCTCATCCACCTTTGCCTTGATTGTTGTTTCGCAACCGGTGAACTGCTTTTTCAGTTCGTCCATCATCTGTGTGAAAGGTTTGCGCTTTTCATTGATGGCGGTGATTGTCTTTTTTGCCTTGTCGGTGTACTCGGCCATCTGTGCATCGAGAGCGGGTGTCATGCCGGTAGTGGTGTGGGCTGTTATAAGGTCGTCAGCTGCCTTGACGGCTTTTTCCTTACTGCTGATATTTGCTGTCAGGGTTGCAGGGGCATCCCCTATTATCTTTTGAATCTCCTGAATGTTCGGGAGAGTCTGTAATGCTGTGCTTGTATTTGTTTCCATTAGAATATTCCTCCATCTTCTTTATTTTCGATTACCACTGTTTCAGTTTGCTGCTGTTCTACCTGAGTGCCGCTTTGTACAGAGAAGTTCTGGTCCTTATCTTCCTCCTCGTCAAAGTCTCCCTCGATCACTGCGGTTTCGGAAAGCCTTAACTTCGTGTATGACCTCATTGCGTGCTTAATTGTCTTTGTCTCGAGAAAGCCAGGATCTATCTGATTGCCGTTTGAGCTGTAAAGGGCGTTGGCCTTTCTGTTTTCCTGGTCTCCGCTTTTTGGAATTGAGTACTCCTTTAACCTGGCGATATCATCTTCAAGCAGCCACTTGAAATCCAGTCCGTCCTTAGGCAGATGGATGGCCACCCAGCAGCCGATGATCTCCTTTGACTGTCGTGGGATGGCAGGTACATATTCTACAATAAGGACTCCTCTGTCATTTGTTTTTGGCTGGAAATGGTCGCCTTTGTAAATCACTATTGGGTTACTCATCCGGACAATCTGCCCGGCCCTGATGCGAAGATTCAGTTCGCCGTAGGTGGTGATTACAAAACGGGCTATCTGTACCCAGCTTGCATTCTGTGCAGTTCCCATGTTTGCGCCCCTGCTCTCCATATAGGCCTCCGATTTTGAACCGGATTGGATACTGAGGTTGTTGATGGAAATTTCCATGAACGTGGAGAAAAGCGAGATTTTAGTACAGGTTTTCAGCTTGCTCTTAGGCTCGGCAAGAGCCTTTTTGTAGTAGATAACTTCCTTTTCGTAGATGCTCTGGGCATCCTCGGTGGAGATCCGGTGCAGATTGGTAAGGGTACTGATGAACTTCTCCTTTACATACGAGTGGTCGGGTATCTCCATTGCCTCGAGCTCGTTTACATTAAATTTTTGTTCCATGTTGATTTATTGGTTTATTGAATTGATAAGTATGCCGACAGCTCTCTTGCAAGAACCTTGGTGTCTATTTCTAAATGGTATTCCGTGTCGTATTCGTCCATTATGGCCGGAGTGCTGATTTCGGAGATATATACGTTAACCCTGTCAGGATCCGGAGGGGAAGCGTGTGTTCCCTGAAAACGGGCCTTTGTGATTTCTATACCACCTGTCACAGTTGTATATATTGTCCTAAGGTTTTTATCCGGCAGCTTGGTGGTGGCTTCAAGCTCATGTCTGAATGGTCCCCGTAGCGATGTGTCTATTTCAAATACGACTGATGCGAAAACTGCGTCGCTGATCGCTTTAACCTCTATGTCAGAGATTTTGTAGAATGAAATTGTTTCCATACATTTGTGTTGTGGGGTGATCGTAGATTAGTCATTAAGTAAGCTTTCTTGATTCTCCCGCTTAGCCTCTGTTACCGCAGGGGCTTTTTCTATGACTATATCGTTACTTGTTAATGCCAAGTCACGAAAAATCAAAAAGGACAGTATGCCGGCTGCACCAAACAAAAAAAAGAGCTCTGATGCATGTCGTAAAATCGCGTTATAAAGGGAAACGAGGCTAATCAAGCCGAAGATTGTGGCAAATACCACATTGATTGTCTTTTCCATTTTATTGTTTTTTAGATATGAATTTGTCAATTAGTTCCTGTGTGAAGTAGGTACTGTTACCCACGATCTTGTACTCGATCAGGTCGAGCCTGATGTATTTGTGTAGGGTTGGTTTTGAGATATGCAGCTTTTTGGCCGTCTCGGTTATATTGTAAAGCCTGTCCTCCTTTCTGACCTCTGTACTCAGGTTCCTCACCTCACCTATCAGCCCGTCGATTTTTGACACCAGTTGCTCAAACGAGCTTTTACTGATAATTACTGCTTCTTCCATAATTATTCATTGTCATTTTCAAACATTTTATTTCTTGATGCGAGTGATATAAACTCTGTCAGTGAATGCAGACCGAGCTTTTGCAGAGAATTGCGTTTGTGCTTTTTGACAGTCTCGATTGATATGAAGAGACGGTCGGCTATCTCCTCGGTGCTTATCGACTGATAGTATAGTTTCATCACTGATTCCTCCCGGGCCGAAAGCTTTGAGTTGAACTTCGGGTTGCAGATAATATCACAGGCCTTACATTCTCCTCTGAGTGGGCATTTAACGAACTCAAGCCTGAATATCCCATTGTGGTCAATGTCCTTCCTGTTGTCATACTCGCTAAGATTGCAGCGGATGAACCGGTGAACGATCAGATATTCGTAGTACGACCTGTTAAGTTTGCTCGGCGCGTATATCTCGCTTAAAGCCTTGTACGCTTCAGGAAAAAAGTTTGAGATGTTTTCAAGCATGAACTCGGTGAACCACCTATCCTCAGTCTCGTATATCTTGAGGCCATGTTCTTCAGATTCGATCATGATCTGGCCCGATGGAGTTACATAAAACTCGACGTTACATAGTTTCATCTTGCCTGTCATTTAAGTTTGGAAACAGTTCCTCCACAGGTATACCCGCGATCTCGGAAATTTTTTCTCGCTTCAGTTTGTCAGGGATAACTTCGCCCGACAACCAACGGAACACCGTCATTGGCTTTACGCCACACTCATTGACGAGCCTATCCCTAAACTCCTTGCAAGGTGTTGAGCGTGTACCTAATTCTGCGTAATACTCTTTTAATGCCATTTTTTTTAACTTTTTCGTTTATCAACTTGCTTTATTGAGTCGAATTGTTATATTTGTTATGTTATATTATTGTAACACGATGCAAATATAAAACAAGTTTGATAATAATCAAACAATAATCAAACATATTTTATTAATATTTTTCAGTGAAATTATTACCACCAGTAAATCTGCGCATTAAAGATATTATCGATAAAGAATTTGGCGGTAATGTAACGGCTTTTGCTAAAAAACTTGGGTATGATAGCTCCCAAAAGATAAATAGATTGTTCAAAATTGACCCAAGAAGTGCTGAATATCCAGTTCCGAGCAGTACAATCCTGTCAGATATCTCAAACATTTTTGATATTAGCATTGATTTTCTTCAAACAGGTAAGAATACTGCCGTTCAAAGTATTAATCCGGAGTCTGAAGAGGAGTGTGTTTTTATATACTTACTTCCCGTCTCTGCACAGGCTGGAAAGCTGAATGATTTTATGACCTCTGTTAAAGAGGGGGATTGCGAGAAAATAGTCACCCCGATTAGGGACGCTGAGTTTGCCATAACAATCACCGGGGAAAGCATGTCCCCGGAATATCCGAACGGATCCCGGGCATTTGTCAAAAAAATTGACGAGAAAATATTTATTGAATGGGGAAGAGACTATGTCCTGGACACATCAAATGGAATAGTTATAAAGAGACTTATTGCCCAAGAAAAAGAAGGGTATCTAAGATGCACCTCAATAAATCCTGACCAAAAAAAATACGCTCCCTTTGATATCCCTGTATCTGAAGTGTACGGGGTTTATCGAATTTTATTATGTATGTCACTTAAATAAGGATACGCATGAATTTTCTTAGTGATATGCTCGGAGTAAAAACGCAGAGAGAGGTTACAACCTTAAAAGAAATTGAGAATAGGGATCTTCTGTATATTTCCTACGATGAAAATATTCCCTCATCCGTCAGAGGGGTGACTGTTTCTTTAAATATTGATTCTAACGGTCACGTAGACTATACAATTGGCCACAACGAAATACATGACCCAAGTACAATATATGTTCACCTACCTGTATCTGACAATTATAATGTCCTCCCACTACCATATTGGCCAAACTATATTGATTTATCTCCAGGGCAAAGATATTTATACCTCAATTGGCTTCGGAACGTTGATCTACCTGTTGACATAGGATACGTTTTTTTATATTACTATGGGCTTGAAAGACACCTATTGATTGGTAACTTTGAAAAGGCGTTTAGCCAAATTATCAGGCTTAGAAACATACACAAAAATAAATCTTTCCTGAGCCATTCGGAAAGCGCGCTTATACATTCTTGCATAATGCGAGATAGGCTGGACATGCTTTTGGACTTGCATGAAAAAACAGAGATATCAGGGTTCTCAAACGCCCGGTTCTTGCTTGCCTATAACTTGAAATTTGATTTATTAGCTCAAAATCTGATTGAGATTATATGGAAAGCGTTCACTCTATCGAGGAAAGCGATTAAAGAAAACAGGGCAAAGTTCGAGCAGCTTATTATAGATGTTCTAATAGGCAAATACGGAACAGACACTTTTCCAATTAAAAATTATGATATATCAAAAGCGACGTTGATTACCGAAGAAAGGTTCTGCAATTACTCTTTCCCCAAAGAAATCAGGCAAGTTGAAATTACAGATTTTTATCAATGCAGGGGGCTAATGCATGATGTGGAATTGATTTTTAAACTTGCTTATGAGAGGTATAAGCAACAGGCGGCTACCGAAAGGAAAATTCATACATCAAATAAAACTGAGGAAGAAATCCGCACCGATAATATGAGGAAGAATACTATTAGATACAACAAGCTCCTTTCAGATAAGAAAATTACTCAAGGGGAATTTGACCTCCTGACCGTACATAACCAAACTAATAATATATGAAAAAACTTTTAATCGCGCTTTTATTTGTAACTATTCTTGGATGTAGTAAAGAGTCGCCAGAGACCGATACCAACCCTGTCGTTGGTACATCGTGGGAGGCTCCAGACGAGATAGCAGAGATAATATATGGCGGGACATGTACTTCCGTTCTGGAATTTTTAACAAGTTCCCAATGCCAGGAAATTGACAAGAAAAACGGGGCGGTACGACAGCTTACCTCAGGAACCTATACGTATAGCAATAATAAGGTAACAGTAACCCTTGTTGGAGAGACTGTTTTTACCGGGACTATTTCCGGAAGTGTTATGACAACAACAAGAGGGACTCCAACTGGGCCAGTGATATTTACAAAAAAATAATTATGCAAACTCCGGATAGTCAAGAAGTAATCAAACGTTTTTTTGAGGCTCTTAAATTATTAAAAGAGGGCAAAGTGATTCGTGGGAAACAAACGTTCACTACCAAGTACGGTATAAATCGGTGGAATCTTAACTCTCTTCAAAAAAACATGGCAAGCGATATTTTTCAAGCAGCATGGCTGACTTACCTTGTAAATGATTATGGGATTTCGGCAGAGTGGCTGCTTACCGGTAAGGGTGGTGTATTTGCTAAAAAAGATAGTTAGCCATGGTAGAGTTAGTATTAATAGGTAACGGATTTGATCTTGCTCACGGTTTTAAAACAAAGTATTCTGATTTCATTGATTGGTATATAAGAGCGAGGTATACGTTGTACAAGGAATCTGGAGGGCTAACTAAGGAAGATGATTTAATAATTATTAATAAGTTGGTTGATCCAAAATATTATGAAGGAATAATCAATTATGATAAGTTGGACTTTACACACAAGCATAACTTTTTTAAAGAAATATTAAATAATCATAGGGATAGCAACTGGGAAGGTATCGAAAGAGATTATTTTTTATATTTATATAAGACCGTTACCAATACGCATAAATTAACTCCAGGCACTTATGTAAATCCTGACGACTATGACGAAACATTAATAAATAAAAAAGTTAAGGATCTTAATGCTTGCTTATCAATAATTGAAAAACAACTTATTGAATTTCTAAAGCTAAATACGCCGAAGTATAATAGCAACTTCGAAGTTAATGATTCAATATCAGGATCTCTTAATCAAATATTCTCTAAATGTGCGAAAGATATTACCCAAAGGAATGTATTGAATCAGACCAGTGATAGCAAAGTAGTTTTACTAAATTTCAATTATACTAATACGGCAAGTATTTATTTTAGAAATTTCCGAGATTCATTTAACATAGCAAACAATATTTTTTTATTAAATATCCATGGGAATCTTGAAGAAAAAAAATCTATAATTTTTGGTTATGGGGATGAGTCAGATAGAAGATACAGTGAGTTGGAGGAAATTGGCAATAATGATATCTTAAGTAATTTTAAATCTTTTGATTATCTTCAAAGTAGAGGGTACTCTACCTTAATAGGGTTATTAGAGAATCAAAAATATAATATCTATATAATGGGGCATTCTTGTGGCGTTAGCGATAGGGTTTTATTGAAGGAACTTTTTTGCTCAGACAATTGTGAGAAGATTCAAATCTATTATCATGATAGAGGGGAGGGAAAAAATGACTACAAAGATAAAACAATGAATATTTCGCGAATATTCCCCCTTGACCAGAAAGCAGCAATGAGAAAAAAAATTGTAAATTTTCGTGTCTGTAAGCCCTTATAATTAGTCTGAACTCCGTCAATCATTCCCCTAATCATTCCCCTGCAAAATAAAAAAACCTCATAACACATTGTATTACAAGGCTTTTCTCTTTACCATTTGTGATTCGGTTGGGTTGTGAACCTATCACTCTGACAAACTAAATATCAATATGTTACCTTTTCATATTTTCAATAGGTCATGAATTGGTCACAGGAATTTTTGTCGTTTTTCCTACGGGTTCAATACCTAAAAGAACGTGTTTTTCTGGGTTCAAAATTACTCTTCTTTTTTGAGTTTCCAAAACTTTTTATTCCAGCACTTTATGATTAGTGCAAGGTGCAAGCTATATATATAAATATATACTTGCACCTTGCACTAAAACAGCTACTATCGATTACAAAGATTACTATTTTTAAATGCTCGATTTATATTTACTGCAAACCTCAATATATATCATCTTTTTTTTATGAAGATATAATTATCTAAGAGTTATAATGTCTTCTCTAATAATCAATGATATTGCTAATCCTTGGTCTATTAGTCTATCTAAATGCTCAATAAACACGTCTTTGAATTTTCATTGTTCTTCAATTTTTTCCGCTTGGGATCTGTGTACAATCTCTGTGCTAACTTTTTCATAGATAAAGAGAGTATAAATGGCTCTTTTTATTAAATTTCTGGAGTATTGGACGAGGGCTCTGGAAAACACCAAACCTCAAATCCTTCATAAAAGATCATTACTAATATTTGATCATTTATCGTGCCTTCTATTGGTAAAAAAACATATTTAAAAACAGTGGGGTGACTACCCTCAAAACTTATTTTAGCAAAATCAATTACTTTTTTAGCATTTTGTATCAATATTCCAAGATCTTCATTCCTATTATCTTTTTGTAATAACCATTCAGTTCCGATATTTAGTTTTCGTTTCCATATCCTTTTAAATTTATTATAAAATAAAGCATATCCAATTTTACGGATAACCTTATTAATCCTATCTCTATCAATTTTGATTGATAATTCTTTCCGTGGAGCTCCTTCTCCCTCACTAACCAATACATATTTACTACCCACGGATAAAATTTGTGTAAGAGCGTCACTGTGTTTTAAGGTCTTAATACAATTATTTATAAAATGAGATTCAGCTACTTTGTTATTACCTATAGAACTGGCAATGATGAGTCTCACATATTCATCATCAATAGAAGTATCTTCATTATGTTTTTTACATGAGGGTACTGTTATGGGATTATCTCTTTTTTCTTTAGGGAAAAAAGAACGGGCAGGAGCATGTTCTGTAGAATAATAAGGAGCTCCGCAAAGGTAACATGTTAAATTCGTTTTACTTGTATTCATAATAATGGAATATTAAATTCTAATTACAAAATAATGCTATTAATAAATAGTAAATACTTTATTGTATAAAATGAATAAAGATTTTTAATTAATCTTTCTTGTATTTTTTATAAATAGTCCTTAACTCTTGATTCCCTTTTGAAGCATATGCTTCACATATCTCATTAGCAGCATCTTTAAATTCATTATCAAAAAGCCATTTTACTTTTTCTTCCATATGGCGATGAGTTGAATGGTTTTTATTATTCCGAATGAGGATCGAAAGAATTTTTGTTATACGCTCCGGCTTCTGAGGCAAATACAATAATAACTTTTCTATGTAACTGTAAAATCTATGTTCTCCTGGAATGGAAACCAGTTTTTCGACAATATCAAGCACCTCATCTGTCAATGGATTATATATTTCTAATAAGAAAAAGGAGTTGTCCGCAAAACTGAAATAAGCCTCAGTTGGATTTCCAACGTAATAACCCATGATCTTTTTCCATAATACCTCTATTTTCCCAAAAGGAATAGTTACTTTCTTTTCATTACTAAAACAGACTATAATATCTAATAATAAATTATTGTCATCTGATCTAATCAACAATTCAATTAAAGGGTCATTGACATCTATCATATCTTTAATGTAAGCAGAGCAAATTCTTATAACCCCCAATCTTACGAACTCTCTACCAAAAATTTCTTTCTGGGAAAATATATAATCAAAGGCACTACTTTCCCTTAAAAAGAAAAATACTTCATTATCCATTGAACGGGTCAGGAGCCATCCTTTGATGGATGCCGAATAGGCAATTATATCCTTTCTACAAAATATATTATCAAGATTTTTATTTACCCAATCAGATTCGACATACCGCAAATAACTCAGATGCGATGTCAATCCAAAATAAAAGAAAGGACAGTAAGACCCATCGGATAATTCGTTATCAAGTATAGCTTTTACATTTTCATCCAGACCTATATTTTCTGACTTCTCATTACAACGGAATATGTTATATGCATAAATAATCAGATCAGTGGTCAGTAAATATTTGATTGAGTGCAAATAATTATGATTGACGGAATCAAACTCCATTTTTTCATCATTACTTTTTCGATGATTTATGGTGCTGATTATTTCACCGGTTATCCCTAACACATCACACGGAATCATGTTATTATTTAATAATAACTCAAACAATGATAATATACGTTCAATGATATGAACATATATGTCTTTTTCATCATTCTCTGTATTATAGACAGTCCAAAACATCTCGTCCAATACACCTTGGATTACCTGCAATAACTCTGCTGTTATTTGATAAGAGGGGTTTCTTCTAATGTAATTTTCAATAATACCTAGCCAGTCTTTCTGAAAATCCCTGTCAGCATTTTGTATACCTAAATTATTAAGGAAATATTTATCAGGATTTCTATTTATATCTTCCTGGACTGATGTTGTTAATGGATTAAAGTTCCTAAAAGGAAGAACCTTGTTTTCTACTTTTTTATATGATGAATAACAGCTGATACTTTGCCTAAGGTTTTTAACAGTAAAGGTCTCTGTTTCAGTTGCATCTTCAGTACCATATAACCCATTAAGAAGCATAAAATCTGTATCAGAAACTTCTCGTGGATAGTCTTTATCACATTCTTCTTGAAAAGCAGTTACCTTATCGTTTTTTAAACTTTTAAAGGCCGCTAGATATTGTTTCTTGGTTTGAGCTTTATTGGAAGGAGTCGCTTCCGGCAAAAACTCAATTATTTCCAACCAATGCAACATCTTACCCATTTCTTCAGGATTTAATCTAGCTGCATTAAGTTTTAGTATGTGGTATAACTCATAAAATGCGTCTCCTTCGTTAAAAGGATTGTAATCTAAAGTCCAAAAAGTATCTTTAAGCTCATCATACCGTTTAGCAACCATATAATAGCCCACTCGTTTAATAACGTTATTACTGCTTTTTAAAAGACATTTTACGATTTTAGCGTAGTGCTCATCGGTGGGTAAATATAGAAGGTAATCTCTGATAGTGAAAACTATGGATGTTATGCCGGAATCGTCAAACATTAGAGTTGTTTCATTTTCCCCAATAAAAGATATATAAGAATTTCGGGTATCTTTGAGTCTGTTCAAAAGATTACGGTATAAAATCTTAAACCCAGTTATCCCACATAATCCTACCACATTTTTGATTTTGTCGTTTAAATTTGTATAACCATTCTCAAATAAGTTTGCATCTTCTTTATACCCTTCAATTACATCTCCGAATAAAGTCATTTGAGATACATCCCGCAAATCATAAGCGAACAACGTTTCAAGGTAAAATAACATATTTCTTTTATCCTCTCTATTTAACAATAAAATTAGAAAGGTCATTTGGTAATCATAATTCCACCAGCCACCGATACCGTTAGTCGCAAATTCTTTTAAATAATCAAAATGTTTTTTTTCGAGAAACTCACGAGGCATTTTTTTAATTAACTCATATATATAACTATCAGTAATTCCGTTTCTGTTTCTTTCCCCTTCTATTCTATATGTAGAAATATCGTCGATTATTTGAACAATTAACGCCCAGATCTTTGCTTGCTTAGGTGGCGTTAATTCTGCTGTATTCTCTGCAATCCAATTCAAATATATAGGAGCATACCAGCGGTTAAATGAAACCTTACCTTCTCCATGATCTATCATTCCGGGATTGTTCTTACCTTTAAATATCCCATTTGTATACAAAGGTTTTAACCACTCAACACTTTTTAAATTAGTAAAAAAATAATGATTAAAGACTTCCTCTCGGATCATTATATCAATACGTTTAAGTACTTCTTCACTTGGTTTCTCTCTGCTTATTATTTTGTCGAATCTATCTTGTAAACTATTATATTTTCCGACGAGTTCAAACAGGACACATTCAAATTGACCCCATATTCTTAATATATCAGAATCATTACGTGGTTTATCATATGTGGAATCATCACGGTGTGCGTATTTATTGAACATGATAGCATACTTAATATAGTTTACAGCCAATGATGAACCTACTGAAAGTTCAAAAGCACTTATAATAGATTTTGCATGATTAATTCCTTTAAAAATCTTTTTTTGTGAAAGATTCTTCAAATATTCATATTGGGAGTACTCTTTGCGTAATTCTTCGAATATCGAATTAAAAAACTCTTTAACAATCTTATCTTCTTCCAATATAGATGCTTTTTCCTGCTCTTTTTCATCGTCACCTCTTTTAAAATCAGGATCAAGTATTCCCCTAAGACCTCCGTCAATTTCCCGTAAAATATGCGCTAAAAGGTAAGATTTTATCTCGCAATCAGCCTCTTTCAATTTGATACCTTCCTTAAAAAAAGAAGCAAGTTCAGGTCGTAAAATCGACAACCCGTCATATATTGATTTCTGTATTGGCGTCATAAAAAATTATGTGCTTTATTTGTTTATTATTGATAAAGATAGAAATAGTTACATTAAGACACTTATATATATATATTTGTGCGTAAAAAAGATAGATAAAATTGCAAATTCTAGATTCCTACGTAAAAACATGATTTATACGGTGATTTTTAATAAAAATATTTATCTTTATAGATGTATTTTATAGATATTTAAACAATCAATAAATATTGTTATGGGTACTAAATTTAATAACTTTCTTAAAGGCATTTTTGTTACATCACTTGCAACATTGACATCAATCGAGACAAATGCCGATAGCAAAACATCTACTAAAGCTTTAGATTTTGGCAATAACGAGACAAAATTATCACAAGAAAAATCAAGTAATATTTTAACTAATAAATTATTACTTAAAATGAATAATGATAATTCATATCTTTTAGCAGGACATCGTAGCCATAGATCTCATAGCTCTCACAGATCCCATTATTCTAGCTACAGTGGTAATACTACTAGGCCAACAAATTCATCCGTAAATAGCACTTCTACAAGCTCAAGTAGTTCATATAGAAATACTATAAATATTACTCCAACTGTTAAAATATTTAAATTAGGTGACAGGATATTGAAAAAGGGGATGAAAGGTCAAGACGTAACGGAATTGAGAAATCTATTAGTTGAAAAAGAGTATATTAAACTAAAGGAATATGAGGACAAAGTTGCTGTGGGAGAATTAGAATTTACAGATACGATTGAAACCGCTGTAAAAATATTTCAGCATAACAAAAAATTATCCGGAGATGGTATTGTTGGTAATACAACTATTTATTATTTAAAGAAAATAGAATGATTTCAATATATAGAATTAATCCCTATTCAATCTCCTTAACAATCGATTTAAATGTTTTTAATGACCACGTAGTTTCAAAAATGCTATATTGGATTTCAGACTCTTTTTTTGTTTTTTGGTCAAACGAGTCTGGATTGGCAAAAATTCAACTCGAAAAAAAAGATGGTGTAATCACAAACGAAGAGTTTAAACTTCTTAAAGTGCGATTAAATCAGGATTTAATTGACTTTAAGACAAGGGATATTGTTAATCAAGAGACTAAGACTATTCGAGAACTATTATTAGTAAAGGCCTTTGCTACAACAGATGAGTTCGATGAAGAAAGTCTTTTTCATCATTAGTATTCGATGTGCAAAAACTATTACATATTGCCGTTTAGATTTGAAAGAATTGGTTCTTATGAGATACTTGTTAACGAGGTCGGAGATTATCTAATTACACCAAATGGCACTGCGCAAAAAATTATTGAGCGGCAAATCGACATTGAAAGTGAACTTTGTAAAGATCTTTATTCAAATTTTTTCATCTCATACAAACCAATCCCTTCTTTAATTGATAATTTGGCGACAAGATATAGAACAAAAAAATCTTTTCTTGACTCATTTACTGCATTACATATCTTCGTGTTAACTTTACGATGCAACCAAAGCTGCACCTATTGCCAAGCATCAAGTAAAGATTGTAAACAGTCACAATATGATATTTCTTTTCAAAATTTAACATCAGCGATATTGTTGATGTTTAAATCCCCATCTCAATCACTGACAATGGAATTCCAAGGAGGAGAACCAACACTAGCATTTGATAAACTAAAGTTCGCTGTAGAAAAAGCTGAAAAAATAAATCAGATTGAAAAAAAACATATTACATACGTTGTTTGCACAAACGCTATAAACCTTACTGATGAATTCTTATCATTTTGTAAATTATATGACATTATAATTTCGACTTCACTAGACGGAGAAGAATCATTGCATAATTCAAATCGAGCAAAAGAAGACAGCTATTCAATGGTTATTAACGGTATAAATAGAGCCAGAAATGTGCTTGGCCACGATAAGGTCTCGGCTCTGATGACAACTTCAAATCTCTCTCTAAGTCATCCTAAAGAAATTATCGACTCATATCGTACAAATGGGTTTAATAATATATTCTTACGTGCTTTAAATCCTTATGGGTTAGCAAAAAAAAACTCATGGGATTATGACTATCAGAATATTTTTTTTGAATTCTACAAAACATCACTTAGTTATATAATTGATATAAACTTGGCAGGTGAGTTTTTTGTAGAAGATTTCACAGCCCTGCTATTAAAAAAGATATTAACTCCTTTTTGTATTGGGTTTGTAGATTTACAATCTCCCGCGGGACTAATAAATAGTGTCGTTGTTTATAATTACGATGGATATGTCTATGCTTCTGATGAATCGAGGATGTTGGCAGAAGATAATGATTATTCTTTTAGATTGGGACATGTTACGGATCGTTATTCTGATATATTCTTTGGGGAAAAAACCGCACAAATAGCTCAAATTTGGGCAAATGAAACTTTGGCCGGTTGTTCAGATTGTGCTTTTGCAGCATATTGCGGTGCAGACCCTGTAAGAAATTATTCTTTACAAGGTGATATGTATGGCTATCGTCCAGGATCGGTATTTTGTAGAAAGCACAAGATGATTATAAGTCATATTTTTACTCTAATGATTGAACGTAAAGAGGTTATGCCTGTATTTAAGAGTTGGATAAGTAAATGCTAATATGATAAATAATCTCTATAATACTAAGGGGCATAATATTGTTAGCGAGTCACTTCTGCGCATAAATGATGTAGAAGAAGGTGAATTATTTTCACTTGAAAACAATACTACAATTAGGTTATCATTGAACAATAGTAACTCAATTCACTATTTTTTGCTAGATAGAAAAGATATAAAGCCGGGAGAAATCCTTTTCATATCCCCGCAAGGCTTTGCACGGACAATATTTAGTCCAACATCTTCAGATAATGTTATTTTTATCACAGGACAATGCAACAATCGTTGTATGATGTGTTCTCAACCTCCAATCCTTACAAATGATTTAGATCATTATTATAGGCTCAATACTCGCCTCTTGGAATTAATGCCACCTACCACATCTAATTTAGGTATAACGGGAGGCGAGCCGACCCTTCTCGGATTACGCCTTGTTGAACTTATAAAGTTAGTATACATAAAAAATGGTGATATTTCCATTCATTTACTATCAAACGGGAGAGCCTATGCTGAGAAAAATTATACGGCAACTTTTGCAGAGTTTTCGACCAAAGATTTAATGATTGGAGTTCCTTTGCACTCAGATTATGAAGGAGATCACGACAAAATGGCATGTGTACAAGGAGCATATTCTCAAGCACTAGCCGGTTTATATAATTTGGCTCTGTATAATATTGATATTGAGATACGAATAGTCATTAATTTAATTAATTACAGACGACTACCACAAATTTCTCGATTCATTTTTCGAAACCTTCCTTTTGTTAGACATGTCGCTTTTATGGGACTAGAGTATACTGGATTATCTCTGAAAAATAAATCTCAAATTTGGATTGATCCTGTAGAATATGCGAACCAATTAGAAGAGGCTGTGATTGAACTATCAAGCTGGGGAATTCAAACATCAGTATATAATTTACCTCATTGCTTACTAAAGCCGTCAATATACACTTTTTCCAAGCATTCTATTTCAGATTGGAAAGAGAGTTATTTAGAGCAATGTAATATGTGTAAGCTAAAGAGAGAATGTGGTGGTTTATTTTCTACATCCAAAATTCAAAGTTCCAATATAAAACCTATTATATAATATGAAATCTGAAGAGAAAGAAATTAAACTCTTTAAGGGCTTATTTTCAATATTATTGGTACTATTGTTAATCAATCCTATAACTTTATACTTGTTGTTTGGAAATATATTTTATGCTCTATTGCTGCCTCTTTTCTCTCTATTATTATTGATTTTGATATGGAAGCAGCCAATGTTATCTCGATTGAAAATATACTACTTCAATATTTTGTTTTTAATAAGTATAGCTTACAATGCAGAACTAATATTTACAGTCATATTCCCAGATCGAAACATTCCTAATTTATATGAAATAAAAGGAGATTATTACTTTAACAAACCTTATATAAATCAGCAGTTTAACGACGAAGAATATTCTAGTGTGTACGTCACAAATAAGCAAGGATTACGAATCGATGAGACACAAAATCCTGAGTTGGAAATTTCGCAATGCGACTGGCTATTTATTGGAGATTCATTTACTCAAGGAGCTCAGGTTGAATATAACGATCTATTCACAACACAAACATACCGCTATTTCCCTGATAAAGTGATATTAAATGTAGGAATTAGTGGATTTAGTATTATTGACGAGTATAATTATTACCTAAACGAGGGATATAAACTAAAGCCTAAAAAAGTGTTCCTTCAACTCTGCATTTTTAATGATTTTATGAATGTAAGTCCTAATCAAATAGGTGCAATGGAGTATATGATGCAGTATTCTAACCTTTACAGATATTTGTCCTTTGATATACAATATGCAAACCCCAGTGAACTACCATTAGGCAGATGGACAGAACCTTTCTCGAATAGCGAACAGAAAAATAGGGATTATAATATTTTTTACACTTTACAATCAGAACAAAAATCTAAAGACATAAAAAGTCTAACATCGTATCTGAAGAAATTCAAAGATTTAACTAAGGCAAATGGTGCTGAATTGTGTGTAATATTGATTCCCGTCAAAGAGCAAATTTCATATGAATGCTTTGCTGAAGTGGTGGATAGTTTCAAAATTGATGTCTCTAAGCTGGATATGCAGCTTCCAAATAAGTTGATAGACAGTATATCAAAGGCTCAACAGTTTGAATTAATTGATTTACTATCTGTATTCAGCGACGGAGAAGGATTCCCTTTTTTTGAAAGAGATGAGCATCTTAATATACTTGGACATAAAAAAATTGCTGATGCCATTAAAAAAAAATATGATTCTGAGAGTATGAAATATGAGTATATGAGTTTGCGTAATCGAGGTGAAAGATATCCTACACTTTTTAATAACGGTAACTCAATATTATACCAGTCCTTGATGTCAGGAAAGTTTCAAATCTTTGAATCCGATACACTTTTTCATTCTCAGACTCTATTATATGACAGCAAAATCGACAATATTCACCCTTCACTATCTAAAAATGGGATGTGGTTACTTTACACAAAAGGAAACCAAGAGCAGTTTAATACAAAAATTGTCTTTTTTGATATTAAGCAAAAAAAAGAGCAAACAATTACATTCACAGATACTGAGTATGGAGCTATTCCTTGCTTTAGTAATAACAGTGAATTAGTAGCGTATTCTTCGTGGAAGACCCTCGGAGATAAGCTCTCAAATCCAATAATTATACTATACAAAATTCATTCAAAGGAGAAGATACCATTAACGTTGAGTGATTATGAGTGTTGGAGACCAGTATTTCATCCCAATGACTCTGTGCTATATTATCTATCAAAGCAACATCAAAAATGGTTTGCAATTGAGGAAGTAAACATTTATACATTGGAACAAAAAACATTACTAAAGACAGAATATAATATTTGGGACATTGCTATATCTAATGACGGAAGACAAATGCTATTCTCAGGATTCAAAGATGACAATTGGGACCTATTTCTGATGAGTATGGAAACAGGAGTTATCAAGCAACTTACAAATAGTATAGGAGATGAATGGGATGCCACATTTGGCAGAGATAACCAATCAATATGGTTTGCGGGAACATTCGGCACCAATAATGGCATATATAAAATTACCAGATAGATGGGAAAAGTCATATTTCTAATCATCATTGTTTTAAGTATTATCGGCTACTACCGATTGCCGAAGATTGTGTTAAAAAATTTATTGCTACTTCTAACATGCATTTTGTTTTACACGATATTGGAAGGTTATCGTATTGGAATATTATTCTTCATTATCATTTCTACTTATCTTTTTGCAAAATTTATAACCAAACATAATAATAAATGGTTGTTATATAGCGGAATCATAATCAATGTATTAATATTGCTTTTATACAAATACATCCCACTTATTAGTGAGTTCCAATTTTTCAAATATCTACCTATTGGCTTATCATTCTACACGTTTCAGTCAATTTCATATCTTATAGATATTTTTAAAGGAAAAATAAAACAGCATTATTCTTTAATTGAAGTTGCCATATATTTATCTTTTTTCCCAAAAATTATGGCAGGACCAATAGAGAGAGCTGATTCATTTGTTATACAATTACAAAATCCACAGATATATAATTCAATTCGAATATTTTCAGGATTAAAAATAATATTATTAGCTCTCTGTTTCAAATTCGTTTTGGCGAACCAAATTGGTGTGATTGTTGATGTCTCATTGATGAATTATAAGACTATCTCGGTATTCAATATCCTGATTACTTCTATGTTATTTTCATTTCAAATTTTCTGTGACTTCTATGCTTATTCAATTTTAGCAATTGGAGTGGCATCTTTGTACGGAATAGAGTTATCCCAGAATTTTAATTATCCCTATTTTAGCAATTCGTTTAAAACGTTTTGGAAGCGCTGGAATATTACGCTCACCTCTTGGTTACGAGATTATATTTACATTCCTTTGGGAGGAAACAGAGTTTATGTATTTCAGTGGGTATTTAATGTCATACTCGTTTTTGTTATAAGTGGTATTTGGCACAATGCTTCTCTAAACTTTATTTTATGGGGATTTCTGCATAGTATTTTTCTCATAATTGAGCGATATGCGAATAATATAGTACCCGCGTATTTCAAAAAAAATACACCATTAAAATTGATTTACAGTATAATAGTATTTGTCATTATATCTTTATTATGGCTCATATTCCGAATAGAGGATACCCAACAACTTCAAACCATATTCAGTCAACTTACAAATTTTGATTATAATAATATTATGTGGAAAGGATTGCTTGTTGTTACAGTATTATCTTTGGGAGTTGTTATTTTGAAAAAAAGCCAAATAGTTGAAAACTACATTTTTCAAACATGCAATCATACATCTTTTATATTAAGAGAGGTAATTTTGATAAATGGAATAATGCTATTGTTGCTCTTTTTGACGATTTCAATCAATAGGAATTTTATATATTTTAAATTCTGAATTAGATGAATATACTTGGGATATCGGCCTATTATCACGATTCTGCTTCTGCATTAATTATTGATGGAAAGATTGTTGCCGCAGCTCAGGAGGAACGATTTTCAAGAGTAAAAAATGATGCTTCTTTTCCTTTGCAATCTTGTGAATTTTGTTTGAAACAGGGAGATATCACTTTAAACGATATTGATTTTGTAGTGTTCTACGAAAAACCCTTTTTGAAATTCGAAAGGCTCATGGAGAGTTACTATCAATCTGCCCCACGAGGATTGTCATTTTTCATCAAGTCAATGCCTGTTTGGTTAAAAGACAAGTTGCACCTGAAGTATATTATAAAAAAAGAGTTGAACAAATTGGTGGACAACAAAACATCTCTGAAGTTTGAACTTTTATTTTCTGAACATCATCTTTCTCATGCTGCAAGTGCCTACTTTGTTTCTCCTTTTCCGAGTGCCGCCATTTTAACGATTGATGGTGTAGGTGAATGGGCAACCACATCAATATTTAGAGGAAATGGCTCTCAGATTGAGATTTTAAAAGAGTTGCATTTCCCCGATTCAATAGGATTACTTTACTCATCTTTTGCCTACTTTCTTGGGTTCAGAGTAAATTCTGGAGAATATAAACTTATGGGACTAGCACCTTATGGCGATTCGAGTTCAGAAGAAACACAAAAATATATTTCACTTATTGAAAACGAGATAGTTAAGATAAATGCCAATGGTTCTATTCGTATGAATCAAAGATACTTTTCATACACATACGAACTTCGAATGATACATCTAAAGAGATGGGAACGTCTTTTTGGAATGAACCGTCGTGAAGAAGAATCTGAATTAACTCAGAATTACTGTAATTTAGCTTATGCTATACAGAGTGTTACTGAAAAGATAATACTAAAATTAGTGCGACATACAAAAGAATTGACTGGCGAACGAAACTTATGTCTTGCAGGGGGAGTCGCACTAAACTGCGTTGCAAATGGGAAAATTTATGAAGAAAATATATTTGAAGATATATATATTCAACCTGCATCTGGAGATTCTGGATGCGCAATAGGAGCCGCTCTGATTGCGCACCATCTAATAAATACTAAAGCCCCTAAATCAACTATAGATTTGATGAGAGGAGCACTATTGGGACCTCGATATGGAAACGATGAAATCAAGGAGTTATTAAATAAATCATCATATAAATATAGGTATTACGATAATTATATCGATTTGGTTGAAATATGTGCCGACTTTCTATCTAATGGAAAAATCATAGGTTGGTTTCAAGGTGCAATGGAATTTGGTCCAAGAGCTCTTGGTAATCGGAGTATCTTGGCTGACCCAAGGATTGCAGGAATTCAAGAGAAAATTAATACACTTGTAAAATTTAGGGAAAATTTTCGTCCTTTTGCTCCCGCAGTAATTGAAGAAGATGCACAAGAATATTTCTCACTAAAAACGAAATCTCCTTATATGCTTTATGTCTCTAATGTAAATCAAAAATTTATTTTACCAAATGGATATAATCTTCTTTCGATAAAAGAAAAAATGTTGACTCCACGCTCATCAATACAAGCTGTCACTCATGTTGATTTTTCTGCAAGAGTGCAAACTGTAGATGCTGATACTAACCCGAGATTTTATAATCTATTAAAATCATTTAAAAGAAAAACAGGTTGTAGTATATTATTGAATACTAGTTTCAATGTAAGAGGAGAGCCTATTGTTTGTTCTCCTGTTGACACTATCAAAACATTCACAAAAACCAACTTAGATATATTAGTTTTGAATAATTACTTAATACATAAAAATTGCAATGGAATTTTTAAATGATTTATATCAATTTCTTAGAGAGAGAAAGAAATGGTGGCTTCTTCCTGTTATTATATTTCTTTTATTAATCAGTGCCATTATTCTGTTTTCAAATACAGCTATTGCACCATTTATTTATACCTTGTTTTAATTATGAAAATAATTTTGATGAAAATATGGGGAATATGGATTGACTTTATACATAGACTGAATCAACTTATGGTGCAAGCGCTATTGGCACTACTCTTTATTTTAGTAATAATTCCACACTCATTCATTAGAAGACTGAAAAAAAATAAAGATATTTCCATTAAAGATGACTTTGTCAATAGATGTCACATATATTCTAAAGATGATCTGAAAAAATTATGGTGAATTACAAGTGACCTGTCCTAAAAAGTGGATTTTGACACATTTAGGGGGTCCGACAATAGAAGAGATTTTTTGTAGAAAATAAATTTTTAAATAAGCAACCCGAAGATTTTGAAAAACTTTATGTCACAAAGGTGTATTAAGCCCACGAAAAAGTAGGCTTGAGGCAATTTTATAGATAAAAAAACAAGTAGGCATTCATTGTAAAAAATTCTACAAATAAAATAATAAGTTATGATTTTACCTGAAAGAATTGATAAACACATTACAGAAACATCATCCTATAAGATTTTTAGTTGTGAAATTCCAGATAGTTGGATTATAAGGGAAGTGACCGAAAGAGATTATGGGATTGATTGTTATATTGAAGTTGTAAATAATAGGAATCAAGTTACGGGGGAGTTAATATCAATCCAATTGAAAGGAACGAAAGGGGGTATAAATTGGACAAGGGAGGATTATTACACATTTTCAGGAATTAAAATTTCAACTACAAATTATTGGAATAACTTCCCAACACCTGTTTTTATATGCTTAGTTGATATAGATAGTCGAGAGGTTTATTTCTGTCCTGTAAAATCAAGTATAAGGAAAAATATAGTTGAATATGATAGACAACAAACATTTTCATATAAAATTCAAAAAAATAATCGATTAACACTAAGTTGCATTGGATATTTTCTTGATAAATACTATAAGGAAAAGGATTTGGATATATTAGAAAAACAAATAATTACCTTTATTTCAAATTATCCTCAATATCGAGATTTTATCGATTCAAACACAGGGAGGGATGTTTTTTTAGGAATTGATTACGATAGGATTTTGTTCCTGCAGCATTTTTATAACAATCTGAAATATCTATGTGATAATTTTGATTTGGAATGGAATATTCTAAATATCAGCGAATATCAAGCGATAAGTGTTGCTAAATTTGGTAATCACTATCCATTATACGAAATGGAAATGGATGAAATTGTCACAAAACTTGAAGAGAAGATGAATCCTCTTGTTCTAAAAATTAAGGATTTAATGTGGAGTGATGAAAAAGATTTCTGGTTAAGAAAGAATAATGAACTATTTAATGTAGTGACGAATGCAAATGACGACGGAACAATTAACGCAGGATGGTGAAAAACAATGAAATGTCAACATCGTGTATAAGTAATGGCTGGGTTTGTTGCATATTCGAGCATTCTACCTAGCATCAAGTTCGATGTAGCTTGGCAGGAAAGTGCTCCGAAATCCACTTCTATTTTTACACGAGACTGTTACGTTATAAAGTAAAAACACAATTTTTAGCAGATATGGAAAATTATTCACGAATAGAAAGATATTTATTTGATTTTTTCTCAAGCCGTTTTGATGATTTTGACTCTTTTTATCAATCTGTTCATCAAGCAAGACGGACAGAGATTTATCTATTGAAAAGTGGTACTCTCTTAATGGATTTGATTATAAGCATTCATGGTAACATACAAGAGAAATTTTATTCTGAAAATTTAATACCACATAAATTTGCAACACCTGAAGCTCTATTAGCCTCACTTGATTCCTTTAAACATTATTTAAAGAATAAACAATACCTACTAGATATAAACACTAATGGAGAGAATACATCATATATAATCAATGATCTACAACGTATTATAAACGAAATTATTCAGGCGGTTGATTATGTTAAACAAATGTATGATAATGAAAATGATATAGTCCCCTATCAAGAATTACGATACAGTTTAATTGTAAGAGATATTTTGACTTTCGTAAACATGCTCAAAAGTATTTTTGCTTCAATACCTTATGCAATTTTTAAAACAAAAGAGGGCTTCTATCATTCAAATACACATATTATTCTTAAGATATTGGGATTTGATTTAATTTCGGAAGAATGTACTAATACAGGAAGAATAGATGCGGTTATTAAACTTTCTGATACAATCTACATTATTGAGTTTAAATTTAGTGAGGCTGACGATTTAAGTTCTGATGCATTAAATCAAATAAAAGATAAAGACTATGCTAGGAAATTTATGTACGAAAGGAAAGATATTATTGCACTTGGAATCAGTTTCAGTGAAGGTGAAAGAAATATTAATGGGTTTAAATCAGAAACTATAAAGAAATAACTCCTGTCGCTAGTTAAAGGACTTTATGTGGCACGCAGAGTCCAAATTGAGGTCCATGTTGATCTACATCCTATGCAGTTTTGCTATGGACTTATCAACGGTTTTCAGTTTTGTGATTTTATATTTTATGGCCAAACAGGTCGTAATTCCCTCACGGGCATAATCTGGGTACGTAGTTTTGCCGGATTCTTGCCTTTCACGATTTATATTTCTCGAAAGTGTTGGCGTTTTCCGGATTTTTTCAATCTCCGAACAAAATAAACGTTCCCCACAAAAAATGCATATTGCAAAAGAGTCTCCTGATGTCATTGTTGTCCGGCTACTGCCTTGTGGATACAGATTGGCAGGTGAGTGTACCCGTGGCGTCTCCTCTATTCTGTGCATGATTCCTTGTTTGCTACACGGGCATAGACAGACATCAAAATCGGTAAGACGTTTCTGTCTCTGATTTGATTATGATTATCATCTTGGGTTTTCCTTTTTTCTTTAAAACCTTAGCGTGGCTGTACTTATTGTTGCTTTTCTGAATTTCGTTCTCATTCTGTTTTTGTGAATTGTCGGCAAAGATATTTCACTCACTTTGCGCTGTGCAAGGACGGGCTTTGTTTTCCTGACAATCTCCACACTTTCAGGTAGTATTCTCATGAAAATCCCTGCACATCTGTTCGCTTCTCTTTTATGCCTCAAATTCACTTAAAAACATTGTATTATGAGAACATTAAAAGAAATTCAGGAACTGTATCAACAAGCCGGTGTAAAGGCTTTAAGGGACGTGGAGCTTCTCCAGCTGCTGGGAATCAATCTGGAATCATGCGATTTTCTGGAACTTTTCAAATCCACTCGTGAGGCACTCCTCAGAAAAGGCTTCACTGCACCCACCGCTTCAAAGATAACAGCCCTCGGAGAGGTGGCTCACAGATACTCATTAACTCCCATTCCTGAAAGGGAATCCATCAAATCCTCAAGCTCAATAGCAGCAATAATGTCACCAATACTCAAGCATCTCTCACACGAGGAATGCTGGGTGTTTTACCTGAACAGGGCGAACAAAGTGCTCATCAAGGAGCAGCTCTCTATTGGAGGCGTATGTGCAACGGTCGTTGACGTGAAAATCATAGTTAAGAGAGCCCTCGAGCTACTTGCCAGTTCGATAGTCCTTATACACAACCACCCATCGGGGAACACTTCTCCTGGTGAGAATGACAAAGTTCAGACAAGGTTACTCAAAGATGCAACTAACCTATTTGACATCTCACTGCTTGATCACATCATTATTGCAGGTGACAGCTACTTTAGCTTTGCGGATGAAGGTATAATGTAACGCTATCATCAATGAGAGCCCTCTCCGGAGGGCTTTTGCATATATATTCAATATTTTATTACTTTTGCATTTAATATCATGAAACACTTCGCATTATATAATCTAATAATTTCTTTAATAGTTATCTCTGCCGTTTCTTGTACTAAAGAAACAATACCGGAGGATATCGATATAATAAAAGATACTACAAAAAGAAACTTTTTTGAATTGTCTCAGGAAAGCATCTCTCTTGAAAAAGAAGAAAAAACAATTAGCATCAATATAACTACTGACATTGCTTATTCTATTAAGAATGAATACAATTGGATTAATATTTCCCTAGAAAGAGATAGTACCAAAAACGGCATCTTTTATAAGAAATATAAGTTAATATTTAAAAAGAACGAATCTGAATCCAGAAACGCTACCGTGATCTTCGAGATTACACCTATCCGAACATTTTTATTAAGAATATCCCAAAGGGGAAGGAGTTTAGGCCGGATAACAGACTCCCTTGCATTGGTAGCATTATATAATTCGACCAATGGAAAGGATTGGACCAATAATGCAAATTGGTTGTCCGATAAGCCTACCTACTCATGGTACGGCATTAATTGCACCTCGACCGGAATGCTTCAAGGTACAGCAAGGGTAGAGGCCATAACCCTAATTAACAATAATCTCTCAGGCACAATTCCTAAGGAGATTGGTAATATGGATTCTCTTAAGACATTTTCAATTGCCGAGAATAAATTAAACGGAGAGATACCAGAAGAAGTTTTTAACCATAAAAACTGGATTGATTGGGAACCGTCATACTATGTTGCCTGGCAAAAAAATGGATATAAATTCAGTAACTTCGATAGGCAGGTGGAATACAACACTAGCGAGCACGGTAAAATCACACTTCTACACAAAGCAAGCATAGGTAAGGGTGTAAACATCATCATTACCGGGGACGGTTTCCCAAGTTCAACGATGGGTAATGGAGGAGAATTTGAAACAATTATCAATGGAACAATGGATAATATATTTGAAACAGAACCATTCAAGAGTTATAAAGAATACTTTAATATATACATGATTAAAGCTGTATCCAGACAAAGATACATTTCTGATCCTCATTATTCAAGAGATACATACTATGGAATTACTTTAATGGATGTAAGCCGGGTTGAATTAAGCGGGAATCTTGCAATCAAGCAAAAAGTATCTTCTTTGATAAGCTTTGATATTTCCAATTGCACAGTTGTAATGATAGTAAATCATGACGCAAATATGGGTTGTGGAGGGAAGAATTACAACGATGTTGGCTATGCTTTCTTCTCATATTCAGAAAGTTTTTATAAAGGCAATAAAGGATATAAAAAGAATGATGTACCTGTTCACGAAATGGGGCATGCTTTTGCCGCTCTGGCAGATGAATATGCTTATAAATATTTACCGTCGGAAGAATACCTACAGTATTGGCAAGAAAATTATCTTACACTTGAGAAGAATCTCAACAAATCCATTCAATCTGACCCCAAGAAAGTTCCCTGGGCTCACTTCATAGGGCTTCCAGGATATGAAATGGTTGGAGTATTCTCAGGAGCAGATTTTCCTCAGTTTTACAGAAGTGAGCAAAAAAGCATTATGAAAACTGATGCTTCTTGGTTTAATGCTGTTAGCAGGGAGATTATTGTAAAACGAATAATGGAGCTTTCGGGAATGCAATATTCTTTTGAGGATTTTTTGAGACTTGACAAAAAATGAGGTTAATGATTGATACTATATTACTACTGATGCGATAAATATTTAACAAAAAAATTGTATTATTCATTGATTTTTTGATTGATTTTAAATTCGGTAAGCAGCTCTTTTATAGTTGTTTTATCAAAAACTGAAATTCCAAGTATCTGCATTATCTCATATATGGACAGTGAGCTTTTTAGTTGGATTTTTATATATATGCTTCTATCAAATAGGTACATATGGCTATCCTAATATGAAAATTATCTGCATTTTTCAGTATGCCCCCCAAGAGTTTTCATCGTCAGTTTTGTTTAATCCATTTGAAAAAAACCTCTGTCTGCCAACGGTTTCTATAAAGTCCGGGGGTCCGACACTAAGAAGAAAGGTTACACTGGCTCTTTCCGGATAGAGTTCCACTTAAATTGACGAAGAACCCGATAGCTCCGGATTATTCATTAATGGTTACAAAAACTTAAAATCACTCATAAGTCAATAGCAAAACCGTCGTGGATGTAGTTCAACATGGAACTCAAGTTTGGCACTGCATGCCAAATTAAGGTAAGCATCCGATAAAACCCATATTGTAGGTAGTGTTTAAGCTTTTTATTTTTGTTTTAAAATTGAAAGCCATGACACTTGAAGAATATAACCTGTTAGAGCAGGAACTGATTAATTCGGGACTGGACAACAAAAGTTTTCTGACGTCAAGAGGGATAAAGCTTCACAAGTATTACTACTGGAAGCGCAAATCAAGAGATCTTAAAGAGGATCCTTTGCAGACAGAGGGTCAGTTCCTCCCCATCGATGTCCATTCCGGAGGATTAATCAAAGCCTCAAAACGTGGCAAAGGCATAAAACAGCCTTTCATAACCCATGGAGAGATAGAAATAGAGCTCCGCACGCCTTCCGGGGCAGAACTTCGCATCCGTGGCATCATGGACTCATTAATGGTAAGCACCATCATAGCTTCTACCGGAGGCCGGCGCAATGTTTAGCCTCAACGACAGCATGCGCTACCTGCTCTACAGCGAGTCCACCGACATGCGCAAGAGTTATCACACTCTGAGCGGTCTGGTGACAAACAATATGGGTCTCAATGTACGCGATGGAGATGTATTCATTTTCATTAACAAGGCCCACAACCGTATCAAGCTTCTGCACATGGAACCCGGAGGACTTGTCATCTACTCCAAACTGCTTGAAGAGGGTCGTTTCCGCCCTCCTCAGGTTAATTCCTCCGGAACAAAGGTACAGATGGAGTGGCTGGATCTGGTGATGATGGTGGAGGGAGTGATGGATGACCCTTCAACAAGGCTAAGGAGGTTAAAAAGGGTGAATTTTTAGCAAAAAACGTTGTTAATTATTTGGTTGTCTGAAACATTGTTACTATCTTTTCATCAGATAATTACAGCGTTTTATGGCATCGGGGCACACCCAACAGGAGATAGAAAAAATGGCCGCGGAGATCGAGTCTCTTCGCAATCAGCTATCTGCGAAGGAAGAGGTTGTGTCCAATCTTGAATCTAATATCGTTAAACTGGAGTCAAATGTGACCAAATTAGAGTCGAACATCTCCAAGTTAGAATATGAACTCACTTGGTTAAGGAAGAAGTTATTTGGCAAGATGAGTGAGCGTTTTATATCATCAGACCCGGATGCACGTCAACTGGATATCTTCGGGGAACAGTTAAGCGACAAGGAGAAAGAGGAGCTGGAGAAGGCTGCGGCACAGGAACAGAAGCTTATAACCGGCACATTGACAACAAAGACGTCTCGCACCCCCCGTAAGGACATCTCCCTGGAGAACCTACGTGTTGAGGAGACGGTTATTGATCCTGAAGGGATAAATCCTGAGGAATATGTCTGCATTGGCTCCGAGGTGACAAACAAACTGGCCTACCAACCGGCTGAGTTTTATGTCAAA
>CAYQPF010000048.1:0-30814 GCA_964419225.1 uncultured Candidatus Cloacimonadota bacterium
GATATTTTACTTGCATAATTTATATTATTATTAATTATGAGTAACAGATTATTGCCCAAGGGGTATGTATGAAGTATAGTTTTGTGAAATTATCAGATTTAAGAGCCAAAGCAGTTCAGGAAGTGACCAGGCATTTGGAAAGTGTGAACCGTGGAGCCAATATGTTGGGTAACCTTATCGGCGGGCCTGGATCTCACAAAGAGTGGGCTTCCCAAGCCAAAGCCAAGCATGAAGCTTCTCTTTCTGTAACAGGTCATCAGAGAATGAATTATGTTCTGGGCTCTCTGTTCGAAATCTATAAATGCGAAGCATTTGTTCAGTTTGGCAGATACATTGATGATACGTTAGTTAATCTTAAAATGAAGATGGAAACCTCATATTTGAACATGGTTTTGGACTTTGTCGAAACCAATATTCACAATGAACAGGCAATTCTTACTCTTTATGATGTTATTCAGCAGGCTATTCTTGTCTTAGCCGAAGAAAACCAAAAACTGGCTAAATCTTATCAAACAATTCTGGATAAGCATAAAAATGTCCAGCAGGCATATGAAAAGATTCAAACACTTTTAAGAATACCTTATCAGGATTTTACTTCTCAGCATTCTCAAAACATAAAATCCCTTTATGCATACAATGAAGCACTTTTTAATCAACATCTGGAAATGAAAGAAGATCTTTTCGTACAATTAAAAAACAAACTTGATGAAATTCTGGAATACTCAGAAGGATTCTTTAATAAAGAAAAAGAATGTGAAAACCCTTCTTTATTTAAACTTTTAACTATCATCAGGGATTTCAGGGAAATCTTTGAACCACTCAAAACCATTATCAATGCTAAAAGATATTTTACTTTCCTGGATTTGGAAAAAGATTATCAACATTTGGTCACTTTTCTCAATTCAACGTACCCTGAACTTAAGACTTCTTACGAGTATTTGTCCTTACCCAGAACAAACCTCAATGTAAAAAATATTTTCACTCAATATAAAAATATCCTTAAATGTAAGGAACTCGAAAAACATCCTTTCATAGAATTAAAAGAACTTAATCCGGATTTGAATGAAATTCTTTCCCGTTTTGAAATGATCCTGTCCGATTATTATAAAAGCGATATTCTCCAATATTATAATATCTATAATGATCTGATCAATGCAGAAGATACCGAAGATAAGATAGGTGAGCTTATCCGTTTCCATAAACATTTGGACTTTAAAGCCAGAGAAAGCAAGGATTCTGCTTTTCTTTTCACTAAGATCAGCAGCATGAAAAAAGATGTTCTTGATAACCTGGACGGTTGCATCAGAAGAGAAATGGAAGCTAAAATAACTCATGCTAATAATTTGGATGAAGTGAAACTAATCTATGACAAAATTATCCGACATCTGATAAATCTGGAAGATATGAGCAGGCTCGAAAAAGTCCAGAATGAAAAGAATGCATTTCTCAAATCTGTAACGGAATTACAAGCTTTGGAAAAGAATCTGGATGAAAATTACAAACAATATGGAATAACTATTGATCCTTTCAAAAAGAATAAATATAAAAATATTCTTAAGCAGGAACTCTCTGCACTTACCCGCATCTTTGAATCCATTCAAAAATACCATTTTTTGAATCTGGATAAACTCTCTCAGAAAATGCAAAATATGCTTAGTCAACTGGACTTCAAGGTCGAAACCTCTCATAAATCAGAACGTTTGATTATATTAGATAAATTCAGTCTCAAGAATTTTGTAATCTATGCAAAAAAAGATCTAACCTTTGGAAGAGATGCTTCTAATGATATTATACTGAAGAGTGAGTGGGTGTCTGCCAAACATTGGGCCTTTGTCGCAGATTCCAAAACTCTTGTCGATGCTGACAGTACTAACGGTACTTTTATCAATGATCTGAAAGCCAGACAAGCCAGTTATTCACTTAATGACATATATACTTTCACACTTGCCGACAGCTTTGAGTTCACCCTAAAAAAGAATAATCAGAGCTTTGCCTTTAACTTGCTGCGGATCTTAGACAAAAAACTCCTCATGGATTTGGAACAAAAAGAATATGTTCATTCTCTTTTCAATACAGATTATTACTGGTTGATGGAAAATGACGAGTTGACTATTCACAAAAGTAAAGCCAAACTCAATGAACCGGGTTCTTCCGAAAGTGATCTGATCCGGATTCGATATGAAAATGGTGCTTTTTTTGTAACAGATCAGTCCAAAGATGTTTATATGGAAATGCTGGAGTATAGTACAGAAGATATTTCGGACAGATTCTCTTTCCATATGTTCTAATATGAAAAGATTTTTATTCCTTTTGTTTTTCTTTTCTTATGCGTTGCTGATTGCATCTGAATCGGATTATCTGATCGTTACCGCCAAAGCCAATATCTCTGAGCGTACACAGCAGAAAGCAGATAATCTCTGGCAAAAGGAAATCACTAATTATATTCGAAGTAAATCTCAAATAGCAGATTATGAGCTAAATAACTATATTCTGAAACAAGCTGTGGAAATGGCTTCAAAGTACCGTATTCGCTCTGTCTCAAATCTGAATGATTCCTGGGAAATTGAATACAAAATTCGTAAAACTGCTTTGGACAGTATTTCTTATGAAATGTCCAAAACAAGCCATGAAAAAGCACAGCAACTCTTTGATTCGGCTGTCAAACTTGAAACTTCAGCTCCCTTGAACTCCCTTGAACTCTATCTTCAAGCTCTCGATCAGCGTCTGAATGTAATGCTTCCGCCCTTTTATTCCAAAGAAGAAAACCAGAATATCTTCAATAAGATTAAATCAGCTCTTATGAAAATTTCTGTAACTACTCCCGACAAAAAACGCGTTCCCGAAGCTAAGAATACCGACATAAAACTTGTTTTTAACCTGGCCCAAAATTATTTGTCAGGTATTCCTGTAGGAATCTATAAAAACAACTATGATAGTCTCGTAATTTCAGCTTTGACTAATGCTCAAGGGCAAGTGCAGACTAATGTCTCTCTACCAGATGACGAAAACAAGTTCCTTTATCGATTCGATCTTCTGGAGGGAATGCTATCCAGAGGAATGGTCTTGGATAATAAGGAGCTTTTGGAAAACATTCTATCCGCTAATACCAGTTTGTTTACTGGTGCTCTTTATAAAAACTCCGGGTCTTTTACAATTTTCCGTCTGGGTAACAAAAGGGTTTTTATTACTTCAACTGATGTGGACAAGAATGATACAGCTAAAATTACTTCGAAGTTTAAAGCAAAGGGCTATCAATTCGTGAATACTCAGGATAATGCCGACCTTTTTCTGGAAATAAAACTTCTGAAAGAAGATGAGAGCAAAAGTGCTTATGAAGGGTATTTTATTGCAGCTTCGATGGTTCTCACCTTGCAAAGTCAGCAGGGTATTATTGTTCAGCAAACCAAATCTATCAGCTATACAGCCTTTTCTGGCAAGTCCTTTGCAGATGCTCTCGCACGTATAAAACCCAAGATCATCAACGATCTGATCAAAAAGTTATAGGCGGTTGATTATGAAGATAACATTAGAATCAACACACCTCCCGGCTAAAGCCGTACTCCTCTCAAGAGGAGAATTGACTCGCTGGTCATTTTAACAGAGATGAGGAGTCTTTTTAAGATGTATTTTTAAACTTTGCAATAGGAGGATATATATGAAGAAAATTATAGGTATCTTTTTTGTAATTATAATTTTAAATACAACTCTTTTTGCAGAAAATACTATTGATAATGCTTTAGCAACAAAATATGCAAATATACTAAACAAAGTGATCGGAGATAATACATTCGATTTCTTTAAACTGGGTAATGTATCCGAATGCAGGGAACTGCGGGTCAATCAGGATTATCCCCTGCAAGTGGTGCTGGCTTTGCCTGATTCCACTAGTAATCAATACTTAAAAGTAGTTAATGGGATGACCACTTATGGTCTCAATCTCTCTTGGGTTCCTGGAGAAAGAAAGATTCTGCAGTCCAATGAAAGTAATAGCGAAAACACACCTACGGGCTTTATCGAAAAAGGCAAATTACTTTCCACAGGATATTTTAAGATCGATGGAATGGATGTTTTATTGTATGATGGACAATTGACTTTTTTAGACAACTCGGGATCAGGTCTTTTTTCTGAAGGCACAGGATTGATCATTAAAGATAGTAAATTCATTTATAAAGACCAGGAATGGCAGAAAATTGATGATTATGCCTCTGCAAATCGTTCACTTAAATATGATGAAGCTGCCAAAGCAATCACAACTGTTCCTCCTAATTTGATAAGATTTACTCGTATAACAGGAGAAGTTATATTGAATGTTGAAGTACTTAAAACCGGATCGGTAGGAAGAATTATTATCGAAAAATCCTTACAGTCAGGCCCTTTAGGTTTAGATGAACTAGCTGTTGAAGCAGTACATAAATGGAAATTTTCTCCTGCAAAATTAAAAGGAAAACCCGTCGACTCCTGGGTAACATTTCCCATAAACTATTCTATAGAGAAGTAGATTATTTGGTTACTTCAAATATAACAATTTCCAATCCCCTTTTTGTTTTTTTGTACTTTTTGTGGCAAATATTCCCTTTCAGTGTTTCATTTTTGTAGTTTCTTGAGTTACAATTGAATTAGACTTGTCAAAAACTCTAAGCATAATTACAAGTCTCAAGTAATTTACCTCTGTTGAGGTTATAGGAGTAAAGAGATGAATAAAGATGGATTTTTTTACACAGGTTTGATGTTTAGAGTATCTTCGACACTTTCATTATCCATTCCCATTGATAGGTGGATTTTATGAAAAAAAAATTATGTATTATATTTGTGATCATAGTTCTAAGTTCAACTCTTTTGGCAGAAAATGCTATCGATAATGCTTTAGCAACAAAATATGCAGATGCTCTGAACAAAGTGATTAGAGATAAAGCATTTGATTTCTTTAAACTGGGTAATGTAACGGAATGCAGAGAACTGCGGGTCAATCAGGATTATCCCCTGCAAGTGGTATTGGCTTTACCTGATACCTCCTGGAATCAAGTTTGGTCTTCTGTCGATGGTATAGATATCGCTTGCCGTTTCAACCTTTCCTGGGCGAAGGGAGAACGAAAGATCCTGCAGTCTGATGATAAAAATACAGAAAATACAACAAAAGGTTTTATCGAAAAAGGCAAACTACTGTCTGCAGGTTATTTCGAAATAGATAGGATGGATGTTCTATTATATGATGGGCAATTGACTTTTTTAGACAACTCGGGATCAGGTCTTTTTTCTGAAGGCACAGGATTGATCATTAAAGATAGTAAATTCATTTATAAAGACCAGGAATGGCAGAAAATTGATGATTATGCCTCTGCAAATCGTTCACTTAAATATGATGAAGCTGCCAAAGTTATAAAGACTGTTCCACTGGAATATCCTTCATTTGGTCCACCTTTTAGAACTGGACAGATTGATTTAGAAGTGGAAGTCCTGAAAAATGGTTCAGTAGGAAGGATCGTTTTCAAAAAATCCTTGGAAGTTAAAATGGATAAAGCTTCTGCAGAAGCAATACGCAAATGGAAGTTTAATCCTGCAAAATTTGAAAATAAACCTGTCGATAGCTGGATATCCTTCCCTATAGAGTTTACGAAATAAAGAAGTGATTTATAGTTTCTTGAGTTACAATTGAATTAGACTTGTCAAAAACTCTAAGCATAATTACAAGTCTCAAGTAATTTACCTCTGTTGAGGTTATAGGAGTAAAGAGATGAATAAAAAAGGATTTTTTTACACAAGTTTGGTGTTTATAGTATCTTCGACACCTTCATTATCCGTTCCCTTTGATAGGTGGATTTTATGAAAAAAAAATTATGTATTATATTTGTGATCATTGTTCTGATTTCAACTCTTTTAGCAGAAAATACTATTGATACTGCTTTAGCCACAAAATATGCAGATGCTTTGAACAAAGTGATCAGAGATAAAGCATTCGATTTCTTTAAGTTGGGTAATGTCACCGAATGCAGAGAACTACGGGTCAATCAGGATTATCCTCTGCAAGTGGTGTTGGCCTTGCCTGACTCCTCTTGGAATCAAACAGTCACCAATGTTGATGGTATTCAAGTCGTTTGCCGCTTCAATTTGTTCTGGGCACCAGGTGAAAGAAAGATTCTGCAATCAAATGAAACTAATAGTGAAAAAATATCTAAAGGTTTTATTGAAAAAGGCAAATTACTTTCCGCAGGTTATTTCAAAATAGATGGGATGGATGTCTTATTGTATGACGGTCAATTGACCTTTTTTGACAACAATGGATCAGGTCTTTTTTCCGAAGGCACTGAAATGATTATTAAGGATAGTAAATTCGTTTTTAAAGACCAGGAATGGAGGAAAATTGATGATAATGCCTCCACAAATCGTTCAGACAATTATGATGAAGCTCCAAAAGTTTTGAAATTTGTTCCACCGGAATACCCACCATATTCACATTACCATATTAAATTAAAAGTTATTCTGGAAGTTGAAGTTCTAAAAAATGGATCCGTAGGAAGGATAGTTGTTGAAAAGTCATTACGTTCAATAGTGGAATTTGATGAAATATCAGTAGAAACTGTACGTAAATGGAAATATAGTCCTGCAAAATTAAAAGGAAAACCTATATCTTGCTGGGTAACCCAAACCATAGATTATTCTGTAGAACAATAGATTTTTGTAGTTTCTTGAGTAACAATTGAATTAGACTTGTCAAAAACTGCTAATTAAAATTACTGGTATCAAGTAATTTACCTCTGTTGAGGTTTAGGGAGGAAAGTGGTGGATAAGGCCAGATTTTATTTGTGGGCCTTTTATATTTGGGCAGGGTTAGTGTTGATTGTATCTTCAATCCCCTCATTATCAATACCCATGGAGAAAATGTGGAATCCGGATAAAATAGCTCATGCCGGAGAATACGCCATTTTTGCCTTTCTTTATTACAAATACCGCCAAACAGCCGGAAGCAACACCGGCAGAATAATCAGGACTTTGTTTATTTTTACCCTAACAATACCAATTCTGGATGAACTGCACCAAAAACTCATTCCTGGCAGAATGTATTCTATTTACGATGTTCTGGCAGACATAATTGGTTTCCTGATTGTTATCGCTTATTTATCTTACAAATCTTATTGCTTAAAGGAGAAAAATGCTCAGTAAAAAAGTTATTCATGACATCTTACCAGAAGATATCTGGAAGTGGAGACATCTCGAGAATGTTTTTCACAATACTATGTCACTTTTTAATTTTCAGGAAATCAGACCTTCATTATTACAATCTACAGAATTATTAGACAATTGTATTCATCTCAGAGAAAGAGAACATGACCAAAATCTGGATATGCTTTACCGCATCGACTCTGAAGAAGGAGTTAGTCTCAGACCCGAGGGAACTATCACAGTTCTGCGAAGTAAGGTGGCAGATTATGCCGAAGAAGAGATCCAGAGAGTTTATTATTTAGGACCCATGTTCCGCAGAAATCATAATAAAACCTGTTACAATCAATTCCATCAGATAGGTGCCGAAATATTAGGCAGCTCGGAAGTTATTTCAGACAGTGAAATCATCAGACTTGGTTTGAAGATCTTTCATAAACTTGGTCTCCATAATATTAGACTTGAGATCAACAGTTTCGGCTGCAGTCAATGCCGACCCAATTATCTTGGTGCTATTAGGAAATATGTTGATGACAATTCCAATTCTTTTTGTGCAGATTGTCACCGGGAGTTAGTGACAAATCCCGGATTGATTACTCAGTGTGGGGTAGAGGCCTGTAAAGCTCTCATCGCTCATTCACCTGCCATGCAGGATTTTCTGTGCGATGATTGTAAAAAGGATTTCTATAAATTGCAGAAAATTCTGAATAATATAGTAGCAAATTTTACCAACAATCCCCACTTACCATTTAGTTTTGGTTATTATAACAGGACGATTTTCAGTTTTTATTTTGATACACCCAAGGGTCCGATTCTCCTTGGCAGTGGTGGCCGTTATGACCTTCTTTCGCAAAGAGTGACCGGAAAACAGATTCATGCAGTTGGATTCTCTGCCAAAATAGAAACCATCATGCACCTGATGGAAGAAAAAGAACTATTTACCCACAAAATGCGTAAGACACCTTTTAAAGTTGGAATTTATCCCAATTCTCCTAATCAGGAAGTAATTTTAACACAATTATCACAAGAGTTGCACGAACATGATTTTCATACTATAATATTTAGTAATAAATATAATCAGGAAGAAATAATCCAGAAGGCGATCAAGAATACTTGTAGTATTCTTTTGATTGTATCCTCAGAACTTTTGAATGAGGGTAAAGTTCTCTTAAAAAATATATTGAAAGATTCTCATGAATTTATTCATTTGAATGAAGTAATAGGAAGTTTGATTAGAATTAAAAAATCTATAAGTAATTAAGGAGGAAAAATGAAAACGATCCACGCTCTTAATGCTCCACAGGCTATCGGACCTTACTCACAGGCAATCTATAAGAAAGGTATGTTGTTTGTATCAGGTCAACTCGGTATCGATGCAAGTACTGGTGAAATGGCTAAATCTTTCGAAGAACAAGCAGAATTAGCTCTGCAAAATGTTAAGTATATACTTGTGGCTGCAAATATGTCGATGGGACATATTGTAAAAGTTTCTGTCTTTATTAAGGATATGGCTAATTTTGATTCCCTGAACTCAATCTATAAAAAATATTTTACCGATCCATTTCCTGCCAGAGAAGTTTTCGAAGTTGCCCGTTTACCTAAAAATGGAGCTGTCGAAATCTCGGTCATAGCCATGGACTAATCCCCATGATCAAAATAACTAAAATTAATGGGGAAGAACTGACTCTTAACTCTGAGCTTATTGAGTTTATAGAAGAGACTCCCGATACTATGATCAGCCTCACAACCGGAAAAAAGATTATAGTTATGGAGAGTTGTGCCGAAATAGTTAACAGAGTAATAGTTTTCAAAAGTAAGATATACAACTATTGCTCTGAAAAAAGTACTCTCTAAACGGAGTGGAAATGGATAAAACCTCGCTTATCGGTCTGATTATAGGACTGATAGTAATTTTCGGCCCTATAATCATAGCCGGTGATGTATTATTGTATTATGATATTCCCTCGCTATTCATAACTATTGGCGGTACTTTTGCTGCTGTTTTTGTCTCTTTTGGAATCAAAGACTTTCTGCGACTTGGAAAGATAATGAAAGTCTTTCTTTTCCATAAGGATAAAGATCTGTCTGCTGTGATAGAAAACATGGTTTCACTCGGTGAACGTGCCAGAAGAGAAGGTATCCTTTCTCTCGAACTTATCATTATCAATGAAGAAGATTATTTTGTCCGTAAAGCTCTACAACTGGTTGTCGATGGTAATGAAGCCTCTGTGATCGAAAGCATTATGCAGAGTGAAATTTCCAATATGGTGGAACGTCATAAAGCCGGGAAAGCGATCTTCGATTCCCTTGCGAACATGGCACCTGCCTTCGGTATGCTGGGAACTCTGATCGGGTTAATTCAAATGCTCAAGTCTTTAAATGATCCCACCAAAATCGGTGCAGGTATGGCTGTTGCTCTCATCACTACTTTCTACGGCAGTATTATTGCCAATATGTTTGCAATTCCGGTAGCTAACAAACTCGAAAAACGTTCCCGCGAAGAAATCAATCTCAAATATCTCTACCTTGAGGGAATTCTTTCTATTCAGTCAGGTGATAATCCCAGAATCACCCGCGATAAACTGGAAACCTATTTACCCCCAGATCTTAGGTCTATAAATGATCATCATATTTTTTAAAGGTTTACAGCCAGGTATTCACAGGCAAAACCAATGATTAAGAAAAAGATTGAGATTGAGACAAAACCTTTTGCCGCTCCTGCATATATGGTTACATATGGAGATATGATCACGCTTATTCTGTGCTTTTTTGTCTTGCTCAGCACTTTCTCTACTGTTCAACCGACCAAATTCTCCAAAGCCATGGGCTCTCTAAGAAGTGCCTTCGGTTACAATAAAAGTGAATTGAAACAAAATGCTATTCTCGATCAACTGAATCAGATGAATGAACGTAAGATTGACCAGAAAATGTCCTCCATTCAGGCGATGGCCAAAGAAATGAAGATGCAGGAATCCATAACCATCGATAAAAATGACAATTATATCCATATCCGCATCAGCGAACCTGTTCTTTTTGACTCAGGTTCAGCTCTTTTAAAAGAAAATTCCCTGAACATTATGAAATTAATCTCTGTCCTGATCAGCGAAGTTCCGTTTGAAGTAAGGATTGAAGGTCATACAGATAATCTTCCTTTAAAGAAGAACAGTAAATACCTCTCCAATTGGGAACTATCTTCCGCCAGAGCATTATCTGTTGCTGAAGTAATGATCCAGGAAGGTAACCAACCTTCCCGTTTCCAGGTTGTCGGCTATGGAGAATACCGTCCTATTGCAGATAATAAAACTGACTCAGGTAAGAACAAGAACCGCCGCGTCGAAATCTATATCAGCAAATTCAATACCCAGGGTATTCTGTTCACGAAGTAACTTCAGGGAAGGAGAAAACGTTTAATAGAACGCAGATGACGCAGATTAGGCAGATAAGCACAGATCGGGATGGAAAGAATTGAGGATTAAATGAAGGTAAAAGAAAGACCTTTTTAATCCTTCTGAACTGCAATTTCCTTAGACTATGGGATTTCTTAGATTTTTAAATATTGGCACTTTTAGTGTGCCACACATCCCGTCCAAGACTGCACTCCTCAAGTTGAGAGTCCAGAATGTAACGCTTCTTTCCCTCATTCATAATTAATAATTCATAATTAATAATTGTCTCCCCATCCTGTGCATCCTGTATATCCCTATTAAATACTCCGAATAGGATATCTTCCCAATTCATTTCCGCCAGATCAATATCCGGATTCTCTTTTCTGAATTCAAACATCAATTTCGTAAAGCAGGCGTAACCATTAATCGGGTATTTATCGACTTTATGTTTGTTATAATGTTCGGCATAGATAGTGAATTGATCTTTGAACTCATCAGGGGCAGCTTTCCAGATATTTGATAAAACTTTGAAAATGCTTCCCATCAGAGTATTATGCTCTGTTCTGGGTGGAATGAAGTATTTCCGGACATAGTATAACCCCAAGTCTTTATAATAAAGAAGAGTCAGTCCTTCTGATTTCAAGGACACAATTTTCGCTCCAGATTTAAAGAATACCCGCATGGTTCCTCCTTGGGTGTCATTAAAGGCCCTTAATAGAACGCAGATGACACAGATCAAACAGATAACACTGATCGAGAATCTTTCAGTGTTCCGAAAAAGTCTCTTTTCCCCTATTCTTCTCTTCACTAACAACTAACAACTTTTCCCCCTACATATAGATAAGCCGACAAAAATGAGTTTTAATGTCATTGGAAGGAAAATAAGTTAAGATTACTAAGATTTTTTGAAATAATTGTCCCTTCTGTCTATAAAGTCCATACTGTCCTTTCCCCTAACACCTGAAACCTAACCTGGACAAGCCAGAACCAAAATCGAATTTCATATAAGACTATTTGTTTTTCATTATCATAATAGAAAGAGAATTTGGCTGAAGCCATTATAGAGGGAATAATATTTGTTTTAATATTAATCCTCCGGTTAAAACCGGAGGCTATTGATGGGGCAAATAATGCCTGATTTAACCTGATTTCATAGGCTTTGGCATCAATAGGCCCGGCATTTATGCCGGGTATAAATAAAACCTACCCCCTCGTGGGCTTAAGCCCCAATACCTATTTATATTCTGCCAAAAAATGAAAGAATTTTAGTCGTAAGGTACTAACTACTGGCTCCTAAGTATTTGCCTGCGGGTTTCAGCATTTCTTCACCTCCTACACTAATTTCTTAATACTTTTTTGTACATAACTTAGAGACAAGGCATGCCTTGTCTCTACTGGCTATCTTACGTACAATTCGACCATTGGTTAACAACGATTGAAAAACAACCAACTTTTTTTCATGTAGGGGCTGACTTTCATGTCAGCCCTGAAATTGTCCGAAGGACCTAGATGTTAGCTGGACAGTTTTAACTGCCAGTAATGAATCCTAAGTCCTTATCCGTAGGATAACAGATTATTGGTGTAAATGGTAGAGACAGGGCATGCCCTGTCTCTATGTTACAATTCGTATCCTTTTGAATCTCAGATTAAATGGATTTATGGATGGCATAGATTTGATCTGGTATATATAGTCCTTTAAGTCCATATCGTCTATTTATCCATCGAAAAAAATCCTGCAAAAATATAGTTGACAAGAAAATGCCTGCATTACCTTTGGTAATTACCAATGGTAATAAGGAGGGGTATTATGAAGAAAATATCCAAAGAAATTATTGTCAAAACTGCTATGAAGATTATACTGCAGAAAAATGGCAGTTCGGGTCTGACTATTCGCGATATTGCCAAAAAACTGGAATGTTCACATCCCAATATCTATAATTATTATTCTTCTGTCGATGAACTTTATTGGGATTGCATTATCTATGCCCTGAATGATATGCAGTTAAATGTCTTAAAAAAAATTCCTTTAACTGCGACTAATGATGAAAAATTCCTTTGGTTTTTTGCATATTTACTGCAATACTCAATAGACCATGTTGGTTGGTATAGATTAATCTGGTTTGATCCCATTGGAATTCCAATACCGGATAAGGCAATTCCGTATGTTACTGCACCAGGTATAAAACTCAGAGATTTTCTGCTGGAACTGTATCCCGAAATAAAGATACCAGATAAAGCAGAACAAATTGCCCGTATTATTCATAGATACTTTCATGGAGAATTGGCATCTTATATCACATCCAGAGTTCATTTAGAAACAGATCTGGTATTTAAATTAAAGATTCTTAAGAATTGTTTTTACCTGATGCAAAGTTTCCTGAAATACGATTTTACAGACGAGTTATCCATTGAAACAATGATAAATCAAATAATCATAAGGAGATAAATATGATCAGAAAAGGAATATTGATCATTCTTCTGGTTCTTGGCATGGCTTTGAACTATAATCAATTAAGAGGAGAAAAACAAATGAACATACTTGTAACTTATAGTTCCAAAACAGGAACTACCACTGAGATTGCCCAATACATAGGCAAAGAACTGACCACTTTGGGTCTAAAAGTTGATGTAAGAAGTATAGCCGAAGTTAAAAACCTGAGCTCATACCAGGCTGTAATTGTCGGGGCTCCCATCTATGCCGGCTCTTGGAATAAAGTAGCCCGGGAATTTCTGGAGAAGAACCAAAGTCAGCTCAGGAAAGTACCTACTGCAATTTTTTGTGTAGGGTTATCCTTTAACAAAACCGATCAAAAAAGTAAAGACCAGATTGAAAAATATCTGGAAAAGGAAAGAAAGTTAATCAGCCCCAAAATGGAAGGCAGGTTTATGGGGAGAATGGATTATAAGAAACTGAATTTCTTTGAGAAGATGTTGTGTAAAATGATGGGATCCAAAGAAGGCGATTTCAGAGACTGGAATGCTATCAAAAATTGGACAATTAATTTTAGTAAAGCAAAATAAGTAAAAAGATTCAGGGCGAATCAATGGATTCGCCCTGAGTTATTAATATTTGTGCAAACTTAGTCTCAAATTGTTTCAAATTTACAGGTGAAGTGCCTCATAATTGGAGCTTCATAAGTAATCTTTAATCCTTTCAATTCTTCTTTTCTTTCCCATACTCTCTTCAAGCCCCAGGCAACTATATCCATATGATTATTCGTATAGACTCTTCTGGGAATAGCTAAGCGTAGAAGCTCGAGTTGGGGAGGACGTTCTTCTCTGGTTATCGGATCTTTGTCGGCTAGAACTGTACCGATTTCTACGCCTCTGACACCAGCTTCAATATACAATTCCACACCTAATACCTGTGCCGGATATTGTAATTGAGGTATATTGGGTAAGAAAGCCTTTGCATCCACATATACTGCATGACCACCGATCGGCAGTAAAACCGGAATACCATAATCCTGGCATTTCTGACCCAGATACATAACCTGAGAAATCCGGGCATGCAGATAGTCAAATTCTGTTGCTTCATTAAGTCCTACTGCGAGACAGGCCATATCTCTTCCGCTCATACCACCATAGGTTATATATCCTTCAAACATTATATTATAGGTTGCACAGCTTTGGAACAATTCTGCATTATTCATCGCAATGAATCCGCCAATATTGACAATGCCGTCTTTCTTGGCACTCATTGTCATCATATCTGCATAAGAAAACATTTCTTTTACTATTTCTTTAATAGATTTATCTTCATATCCTGCTTCACGTATCTTAATAAAATAGGCATTTTCAGCAAACCTGGCTGAATCGAAAAGAAGGGGAATCTTGTATTTACGGCAAAGAGTGGCAACTGCTTTGATATTTTCCATCGAAACAGGTTGTCCGCCACCGGTATTACAGGTTACGGTTAATACAACCAAAGGAATCTTGTTCAGATCATTATCTGTAAAAACCTTTTCGAGCTTTGCAAGATCGATATTGCCTTTGAACGGATGCAAATTCGTCGGGTCTCCTGCTTCATCAATCGTACAATCCACAGCTTTAGCATTGCGAAACTCTATATGCCCCTTCGTCGTGTCAAAATGACTGTTACCCGGGACAATGTCACCGGCTTTTACAGTAGCTGAAAAGAGGACATTCTCGGCTGCTCTGCCCTGGTGTGTTGGCAAGAAATATTCGAAGCCAAGTAGTTCAGTAATAGTTTTCTTGAGAGCGTAAAAGCTTTTTGATCCGGCATAGCTTTCATCACCTGTCATTAGGGCACTCCACTGTTGGTCACTCATTGCACCTGTACCGGAATCGGTAAGCAAGTCGATGAAGACATCTTCTGCAGGGATGTCGAATAAGTTGAAATCAGCTTTCTTGATCTTTTCCACCCGTTCTTCACGGGTCAGTATTTTTACCGGCTCGATCATTTTGATCCGCCAGGGCTCAGCGTATGGCATTTTTTCCATAATATCTCCACATAATTTTTTTAATACTTTATGCAAAGCCTTAATTGGGTGATAGTTGTCAAGAAAATAAGTGACAGACTACCTAATTTTAAGAGAACTGGTATGAGACTTTTAACCAATTGTGAATATATTCCAACGAACCTTAGTAAATAATGAATAAGATTAGCATATTTTAATTGACAAAAAATAATATAACTATATGTAATAAATCATTGATTTGATTTTTTCTTGGAGGACTTTATGAGGTATGTTTATTTAATTGTTATATTGTTGTTTGTACTGAATCTCTTTGGACAGGTTGAATGGAATACTAATATACCGGTTTTAGAAAAGGACAATGTGGAAGTTAACTCAAAACTACCGCCTCTTCAGGTTGGAGATTATTTTATCACCTGCTGGGTAAGTCATTTGTACGATAAATATCAAATCAAAGCTATGAAAACCGACTTAAATGGTAACTTACTCTGGAATAATTATCAAATTATCTTTGAATCTGATGAGCTTATCACTGATCTGGAATTATGTAAAACCTCTGATAATAATTTTGTTCTGCTCTTTACAAGTGGAAATAATATTCAATGCCAGAAAAGGAACCTCAATAATCAGCTTGTTTGGGAAATTCAACCTATCAATTCTTCTGAATATATTAATGGTGCTGTTAGTCCTGACCAGAATGGCGGGGTTTTTGTTTATTGGGTTACTCCTTTTCAACTTTCCGGACTTCATCTGAATAATACCGGGAACAATCTCTTTAATAATACTCCACAAGATATTTATACTGACGCTAATGCTTTGACTGAAATAAAGGTCAAACAAATGTCCGACAATAATTTCATTATGATAGTTGACAACTCAGAAACTAATTCTTTTATGCTTAAACTTGATTCTGCAGGAAATATCATAAATGGTCCGGTAAGCTTGCAATATGGTCATATCATTGATATTAAGGAATTTCAAAATACTTATTTAATAAGTGGAGTTAGCACAGAAAGTATGTCTTTTGTAAAAAAAGTTGATTCCAATTTAAACATTCTGGCTACGTTCTCTTTTATTGATAGTCCTCTTAATAATTATTCAGATGCCCATGACAAAATATTCTCTCTTTTTGTGGATTCCGACACTGTTTTTACAGTCATAGGAAATAAAAAAACATCAAGTACGAACGGTCAAATCTATCTGCAAAAAGTTACAGCTCAGGGACAAATACTTTATCCGGAACCTGGAACTATCCTTACATCCTATACAATAACCAATCAGCAATATCCCAAGTTTGACCTGAAAGCTATTCAGGGTAACCAGGGAGACTATTATCTGATCTTGAATGAACCTGTAAATATTTCTACTTCTAATATGAAGTTCATCCATGTTTTCGCAAATCTGGTTATTAATATTCCAGCTAATGTTTCTATTGCTAACACCATAACGAGCATAACTAGTTTCAACAAAAGCAATGATATTTTAAATTTGTTCTTTTATCAGTTCAAAAGTGGGATCCAACATAAATTATACCAACTGCCTTTCAATAATAATTTTAACTATACTTTGCCTGGGAGCATGATTATTGATTATCAGATAGGAAAAGCCTATGGAGATTATTGGACTCGTTTATCCGGCACTAACCTGATGATCTTCTGGACAGATGTTTTCAATGATATAAGATTGCAAATAGTTAATCCAAACGGAGATTTAACTTATACTGAAAATGGCCTGGTATTGATTTCTCCCTTTAAAAACTCTTTAACTGGTCATACAAATAAAGTTATGGATATTTGCGTCAATGAGATTGGAGATAAAGCATTTCTGATAGTGGTTAATGATAGTTTGAAAGTTTATGTTTTTAATAGTGATAATGAACAAATGGGGAATCCTTATACTAATACATTGGATGCCAGGTGCAATAAACAGGCCTATCTGATGAAGTCTGACGATGGATTTATCGCTGTATGGGTTCGCGGTGTTTATTCAACTGATAATAAAGAATTAATGTGTCAAAAAATTGTAAATGGTCTTATGCAATGGGATCAGGGAATTCTTCTTTTAGAAGGTGATATCGCATACCAAAGGAAATTAGTCTCCTTCTTTGATAACTATATTGTGATTGCGGATCCTAGTGTCAGAGTACTCAAAATTACAGATAATGGCAGTATTTTCCCGGAGTGGCCTGTTGATGGCATACTTTTAACAGAAAATAGTTATTCGAATACTGTAAAAGCTTTCCCAACCCCATCAGGTGTTCTGGTAACCTGGCTGCATGGTAATTTTGATATTGACTGGACTCTTCATGCTCAGTTGATAAGTCCGGCTGGCAATCTTATGTATCCCGAAGAAGGAATTGTTCTTCTGGAACAAACTCAGACTATATATTGTGATCTATATTGCGATAATAACGAACTTTACTTCCTGAATTATGACCAGAATATATTTCTGAAAAAATATCAGATAACCGAATCCGGTCTAATCCCTCTCTGGGATAGCCAGGCTCTGGCACTTGGTATTGGTTCTTACTATGATATGTGGAATGATGTATCTTTTGTTGATTGTTCTCTGGGGTGTCTTGTCTCATACCGGAAATCCTTCTCTGATTTTTATTTTGATATTTGTGTTCGTGCTGTCAGTGATTATGGCTTTATTGATAATGCTGATACCTTATATATAAATAATCTTATGCCGGGGAAAGCATTTTATCCTCAAATGAATAAAATTAACGAGCATGAGTCCTATTTGACCTGGGCATTCGGAAATGATATTCAGACAGACGCCTTTGAAACAAGTAATTACAATATTTATATTCAGAAGATTAATTCGGAGGGTTTTACCGAAAATTCAGGTCAAATCGAAATTCCACAAAAGTTATCTCTAAATTGCTATCCTAATCCGTTTAATCCTACAACAACTGTATCATTCACTATACCTCAGGATAGCAAAGTTAAATTAGGTATATACAACATAAAAGGGCAACAAATTAAAATTATCCAAAATTCCTTTTTACTTAAAGGTCAATACAATCTGCAATGGAACGGCACAGACTCGAATAATAAACCTGTTTCATCGGGAGTTTATTTCTATAGATTAGAAACAAATGATAAACAGATTACCAGAAAAATGCTGCTTTTAAAATAGGGACTAGCGTCTAGCTTATTTTGCTTATAAGCATTGTCGCATAAATGTCTATAATATATGTCTTAGGGATTCTAATGAGACTAGGATTTCCAAATGCTGAATGATAATCTTTCGTCCTTTCGGACGGGGATTGGTGGTTGTTTATACCTGCAGCTAAAGCTGCAGGCTATACATCTTTTGTCCTACGGACAAATAGAGAAGCATGTACTTTATACATTTTGAAATGCAAACATTCTTGTGTTTCGAACTTTATCATGCTAGTGTCATGTCAAGTCTGGTTTATCAGACAAATAATGAAGAATACAGGACACAACACACCTCCCGGCTAAAGCCGTACTCCTCTCAAGAGGAGAATTTACCTTTCAGTTATTTTAATACTGTAGGATATCAATTTCAACCGACATTTCATGCTTGACAGGACACTAGATGTGCTAGATATTTCTGTTTCCTGTGGTCATATGATTCGAACTTTAAATATGTTTCCCTGCCAATATTGCTGCTCCGATTGCTCCTGTTAACTGAGGTTTAGTCGGGACTAATATGTCCTGCTTTAGATATTTTTTCAATAAATGGATCAGACATGGATTCAAAGCTACACCGCCTGTGAAGACAATATCACCTTCTCCATCCAGGCGTTTCAACATAGATATTGCTCTTTTGGCTATCGAGGTATGCAACCCCATTGCTATGTCACGCACATTTTCTCCTTTCGCAAGTAAGGAAGTAACTTCCGACTCGGCAAAGACTGTACACATATTGTTGATCTGAATATCCTTCTCAGAAAAAATGGCTTCCTCACCAAACTGAGACAAGTCGTAGCCCAAAGTTCTGGCCATAATTTCCAGAAATTTACCTGTGCCTGCTGCACATTTATCATTCATCTCAAATTTGACAACCTTACCTTCAATGCTTAAAGATATTACCTTGCTGTCCTGCCCGCCAATATCTAAAATTTGTCTTGCAGAAGGAAGTTCATGGTGGACTCCTACAGCATGTGCTTTGATCTCGGTCACTGTCGGTGTATCGAACTTGACCTCAAAGAAATGTCTGCCATAACCTGTGGCCATTATTTTACTGAAACTACTGTTCTCAACTAATTTCAAAGCATTGGCTTGAGGATCAAACCCAGAATCTATAATATGTGCTTCTTTAATCTCATTGTCTTCCATGATCACAAATTTTATCGTCCTGGAACCTATATCTATACCTGCATGTTTCATTTCTCTTCCTGTTCAATCTTCATTCTTATATGATAAATTCTATCCCCGTCCATATCGTCCATACAGTCCATATAGTCCATCTGGTCCATTAAAAAACTGCTGTAAAAATAGGGCAGACGTGGGAGTCTGCCCCTACAAGTAATATAATCAGCATTTTATGCTTTGATTCTTTCGAGGAAAGCTTCAATACGGGTTTTAAGTTGTCCGGCATCTTCCATACTGTAATCTGTTTCAATTCTTAAGGTCGGGATATTTTTCTTTTCCAATGCTCTTTCCAAAGGAATTGATTCCATTAAATAAGGCTGACAGAATTGCAGTCCATAATGAATCACGCCGTCTGCCTGATATTTATTGTACATTTCTTCAATATGTTCCTGACGTTCGCAGTTGGGAGTAAAGATAGCACAGTCGATCTTGAAATAACGGTCAACAATGGCATCAATCAAGCCGTCGATGGTATCAGCAGAATCTTCAACTAAGTTTCTGTTACCTCTTTCACCGACACATGATTCTTCACCTACCACGATCGCACCGGATGTTTCCAATAAATAATGCAGTTTCCAGTTTGGTACAGCCATCGGGCATCCGGAAATGATGATCCGGGGAGTATTTTTGGGAGCAACACCTTCATTTTTAGCTATACGTGCTTCCAGTTCGTCACAGATCTTATTTACTGATTCCGTAAATCTGGGTACATCATCGTAGAAATAAACCTGATTAGCTAATAATGAATCCAAACCTGAGATTGGTGTTGGATTGTATTTGCGTAAATCATCGAGTCTGTGAATTGCTTTACGCTTGTTATTGGTTTCGAGTATGCCTTTTTTCAATCTTGGAACATCGATGGTTATGCCTGTAAGATCTTCGACCGCTTTAAAGAATTTCACATATTCAGCTTTAAGCAGTTTTTTGCCTTCATCGGATTTCATTTGGGGCATATCCATGATATAAAGGTTGGGCATTATGTCCTTTAAGGTTTCATAAGCTTTCTTTTTACCGTCACAAGTGTTTTCGCCAACGACCATATCAGAGGCTTCAACATAAGGACAAACCTTGCCGAGTTTGAAGCCAAAAGCTGATTTGATCAGGGAACAGGTGTTGCGGGGGAGAAGTTTCTCCACTTCTTCTGTGGCAAAATCTGCACCTGCACAAAGTCCGATCAAACTTGCATCTGCTGCCCTGACGATCTCTTCCGGGACAAAGACACAGTAAGCCCCGATAACTTTTTTCCCGGCTGCTCTTAAATCGACTAATTCTTTGATCCTTAATCCGTGCACTTCACTCATGACAAAATCGAAGTAACCCATGCCGGTCGGACGGTTTTTCTGTGACATGAAAATGTTCTGGTAAGCTTGTCCTAAAAAGTTCAACAACGCGTTGTGGGCTTCGAGATCAAGCCCTAAATCTTCCCACATTTTAGTGTAATCCTGACTCATCTTAACTCCTTTCAGTTTATTATGAAAGTGTTATGCTAAGCACCGTCCGCCAACTGCGTCCGGAGATAGTCTTAAACACGATACTCATCTAAGTGATTCCAGTACCAAAGATTATTAAAATGCAAATTTTGTAAATAAAAAAAGGCTGCCCGAAAGCAGCCTTATATATGAGATAATTCTAATTAGAATTTGTAAGTAAGTTTTGCACTCATTTCTGTAGCTGAATCAGCTTCCTCTGTACCCATTGTCCATTTATCACCAGGCATTGCCATAGCTGCACAGAAATCAAAATCAAGTGCTTCAAAAAGTTTGTAGTTGAAGCCTAAATCAATTTCTGTTGCAACTGAAGTACCTTTTTTATTATCACCAAAAACAAATTCACCGGCAGTGCTAACCATACCGAAAGCAGCTTTAGGAGTGAATTTCTCATTCATCTTATATGCACCATACATTACTATTGACATAGTACCAAAAGTGCCATCTGAGGTAGCATAATTAGGATTATAACCACCAATATTCAAATCGTCATTAACGCCAAGACCAAAAATTTCCAGACCATTCATATAATAAGTAGAAATTACATTAAATTCATCTGTTTCAGCTTTGTCGGCATTTTCTTGATCAGTACCGGATAAGTAGAGGAAATCAAGATTTAAAGTAAGGTTTTCAACTCCTGTAAATCCGCCTTTCACATTTAAAGCCATTCCACTATTGGTTAAATCTTCATATTTGTCAGTATCAGTATTATGGAATCCACCAACAGTCGTACCAGAATTATAAGCAAACATACCATCAATTGAGAATACATCATTACTGAAACTTCCATATGGAGCAAACCACATTTCTGTTCTTAAATTGCTTGATCTTGATTTGTTATAGATAAAATCCAAACCGTAGGTCATAAAACTAGCATTAATCAAATAATAATCCTTATCACCATCTGTTATAAAACTTGATCCGTCAGCAGCAGTATTTTCATTTTGTTTGAATGTTCCAACTGTAATTCCAAAGTCTTCATTAACTTTTTTGTTTAAGAAAATACCAGCCATATCATCATCAAAGATTAAGCTGTTATGAGTGTAATAAGGTTGAAGACCAATTTTGGCGTTCATACCGGTCATGGGGCAATTATAGTCTAACATTAAATGTTTGGTTTCAACATTTACAGCTTTCGTACCAATCTGTCCACCTGATCCGCCAAAAAGTACATTGCCGGCTTCAATCTTGAAATAAGCTTTGAGGTCTTTACTGAATTCTGAAGTAAAACCAAGTTGGAATCTTGTTTCAGCAAATGCTTTGGTTTTGAGATCTTTCCCTAAAGCAACCTCACTGCCATCATTATAAAAATCATACATTGACATTCTGGTGCGAAGTTCCCCATCAGTTTTGAATTCCGCTGCCCACATAGTAACAGCCGCAAGTACTAGTACTAATAACAGAATTTTCTTCATTCTATCCTCCCTTAATATCTCGTAACCCTTGGGTTACTTTCTAAGACATTTTATATAAAACATTGATATTCTTGTCCAGTTTTTTTTTGGTTTTTTTAAGTTTTTCTTTATTTATCTAATTTTCCTTGCCAAAATAACGATATTTAAAATAATTAAAAGATAAAAATATGGGAGGTTAGCTCATGTTAAAAGAAAAACATATATTTACATCGGAATCGGTGACCGAAGGTCATCCTGACAAAATCGCAGATCAGATTTCTGATGCAGTATTGGATGCCATATTCCAGTGTGATCCTTATGGCAGAGTAGCATGTGAAACTTTTGTTACCACCGGTCTGGCATTGGTGGGCGGGGAAATTACGACAACTTGTTATGTTGATATCCCTGAAATCGTCAGAAAAACTATCAAGGAAATTGGTTATACAGACGCAGAATACGGAATTGATGCCAGAACTTGTGCTGTAATTACTACTATTGATAAACAATCACCAGATATTTCTATGGGTGTCGATAAGACAAAAACCCATCAACAAGGTGCCGGAGATCAGGGTATGATGTTCGGTTATGCCTGTACAGATACCAAAGAACTTATGCCAATGCCCATTCTGTTGGCTCATAAATTAGCTAAACAATTGGCTTTTGTGCGTAAGGGTTCCAAAGAAGTGTTACCTATTCTGGAATACTTAAGACCTGACGGGAAAACCCAGGTATCTGTGGAATATGTTGACGGTAAACCACATCGCATCGAAGCGATCGTTATCTCTGCTCAACATAATCCTGAAGTTACTCAGGAACAGATCAAAAAAGATTTGATTGAACATGTGATCAAACCTATCGTACCTGCAGAGATGCTTGATGCTGAAACAAAATACTTCATCAATCCTACCGGCAGATTCGTCATCGGCGGACCGCATGCCGATACAGGCTTAACCGGCAGAAAGATCATTGTTGATACATATGGCGGAAAGGGCAGTCACGGCGGTGGAGCTTTCTCAGGAAAGGATCCCTCTAAAGTTGACAGAAGTGCTTCTTATATGGCTCGTTATATTGCTAAAAACATCGTAGCTGCAGGACTTGCTACAGAAGTTGAAGTTCAATTAGCTTATGCAATTGGTATTGCTGAACCTGTCTCAGTCATGGTTGATACATTTGGAACCGGAACTGTTGCTGATGCCAAAATTGTTGCCATTGTCCGCGAATTATTCGACCTCACACCTGAAGGAATTATTGATACTCTTAAACTCAGAAGACCTATCTATCAGTTAACTGCTGCATATGGTCATTTTGGCAGAGAGCTTGAAGAATTCACCTGGGAGAAAACAGATAAAGTAGATCAGATCAAGAAAATGATCTAAAATAATTCAGTTATTGTAGGGGCAAATACTATTTGCCCCTTTTTCGTTTTGACCGTCTGACAAGTCCGACCAGTCTGAGAAGTCCGACAAGTCAGCTAAGTTTTTTCAGCTTCCGATTCAAAGAAAATGCTGAGATCCCCAACAATTTGGCTGCCTTTGCCTGAATATTACCACTTTGCAGCATCGCTTTCTCAATAAGATATCTTTCCCATTCCTCAAGATTAAGTGTGGTCAATGGTTCATTCTGATTGAATTTCTGCATAGAATTGGAAACATGTAAGACAATGTCCTCAGGTTCGATTACTTTTTTAGTACTCAGAAGAATAGAACGTTTGATTATGTTTTTAAGTTCTCGGACATTTCCCGGAAATTGATAAGTGGTTAGATATTCTATTGCTTCTTTGGAAAAGACTACCAGTCCTGAACCCGATTGCGACTTAAATAATGAAATAAAATATTCTATCAATAGCGGAATATCTTCTTTTCTTTCACGCAGGGGAGGTATATTTATTTCCAAAGTATTTATTCTGTTTAGCAGATCAAAGCGGAAAAGATTCTGTTCTGTAAGTTCATACAAATCTTTGTTTGTCGCTGAGATCAGCCGAAAATCCACCTTGATATCCTGAGTCCCTCCAATCCTGTGGATTATATGCTCTTCAAGTACTCTCAAAAACTTTGATTGCATAGGCAACGGCATTTCGCCAATTTCATCTAAAAACAATGTTCCATTCTGAGCTGCTTCAAAATATCCTTCTTTCTGACTGGTTGATCCTGTATAAGAACCTTTCTCACTTCCAAAAAAAGCACTCTCCACTAAAGAATCTGCAAATGCAACACTGTTTACAGAGGTATAAGGAAAATTCTTTCTCAACCCGGCATAATGGATGATCCGTGCTATTATATCTTTTCCTGTTCCGGATTCTCCTGTAATCAACACCGGAGCACTTGTATCCTCTGCATATAGCAAAGCCTTTTTGATAATATTCTGCATTACGCTACTCTTGCCTATTATTGGGGTTTTAACCAAATTGACAAGTTCAATTGGTATCATGGAATGCGTTTTATGCAGAATGTCGTTCTCGACTCTGATGCTTGTCTTTTCAAAACGGGATTTTATACTCTTGATCTCCAGTTCGTGTTTTGTTTCCCTAATTTCCATCTCGTGATTCTGATATTCTTTATAGTACTTCAGGGCATCTGCACATTGATTTGTTTCCTCACAGAACTGAGATAACAGCTTGTATATATGAAGTAATTCGCTCTTCAAATTCAGTGCTTTTGCATTATTTAAAGCTCTTCCCATCACTAAAAATGCCTGATCATAATCTCTAAGTCTCTGATAGGCTTCACCAATACCAACATCCGCAAGTACTTCCTGTATCTTATTCCCATTTTGAGAGACCTGATCTTTGTACTTCTGATAATATGTTAAGGCCGTCTCTATCCTTCCCTGTGCTAAATTAATCTTCCCCAGACTAATAGTTGCCCCTGAGACAGCCTGAACATTGTGGTGAATATCAATGCCATCTGTTACTTCTAATAAGTTTTTTTCTGCTTTTTCATATTCTCCCAGAGATTGATAGCAATTAGCTGCATTCATCAAAGAGGAAAAATATATTTCCGGGTTTTCATATTTAATTTTGGGGTTAATAAATTTGCAATAATAATTTAGACTTTCCTGAAATTCACCTAATTGACCATATGCTACGCCCAAGTTTGAACAAACTGTCATATATGAGTCACTTGATTCGTCTTGCAAATACTTAAGTGCTTCTTTGAAATAATTAATAGCTGATTTAAAATCATTTTCAGCCATATTAACTCTGCCAAAACCACAATATGCCAAACTGATTATCCTATTGGAATTAACCTTCATTCCAAAGCTAAGACTCTTCTTGTAACAATCATCTGCTTTGAGCATATCTCCCATACTCTCATATATAAAACCAAGATTGGTATAACGTCCTGGAAGTATATCACAATTTCCGGTCTTTTCAACCAAAACTAAACATTGTTTTCCATAATCTAACGCCTTATCACGATCATTTTGTAGCCAAAATAAATAACTTAAATCAGAATAGATTATCGCTTTCGTATCGGTATCTGCAATATAACTTCGTAAATCATTAAAACTGTTATACACTTCCCCGAAATGTTCTCCTCCTGAAAAATTCCGTATTGATAGAAATGTGAAAGAAAATACTTGTGTTAAATGATTGCATAATTGCAAAGGTGGTTGTGAATCAAACTTTAAATACTCCCTGAAACAAGTTATTGCCTCCCTATAGGTGTGAATAAAATTCGGATCGTGCTTCTTACTTTGATCCTTCAAATAATCACTATATATGGAAAGTTTATCAAATTTACCGGCTTGCTTAAGCATATGATCAAAATCCTTCTGTTTCTCCATTTATCTCTCCTTGCAATAATGCAATGCATTGCACTATTTTTAGCTATAATGCAAGCCAGTGTCAAGAAGAATCTCATGGAACTGTTTGATGCTATATTTCAAATAGCTTAAAAGCTTGATTTGCAATAAATTAGACAGTAGAGAAAATGTTCTGATTTGCTTTGGCATAAGGGGTGCTATTAACAAATGATAGGAGGTATTATGTCAAACAAAGGAATAGTTAGTGTCAGCGAGTTAACGATCTCTACTGTTTCAGACAATGAATACTATTATGGTTTCACAGTTCTTTTTGAAGATGGGGAAATTCAAAACATAATGCTTCGAACAGTTACTGAAAACAATGATTCGGTTATTAATGCTCTAAAATTGGAGCAGAATAAATATATTAATCAAATTACTCAAAAGGAGAGTTAAAAATGGAACAGCAAAAGAAGATATTTGTATTTTTTAACAATTTTAAGGCTATTGTTGCCTTATTTGTATTTGTTTCAGCTATGAGCATATTATGCTCAGTCACTTCTGAAGCACCAACTCTGGGAAATGGATCTCAGGCAAATCCCTATCAAATAGCTAATCTTAATAATCTGTACTGGATGACAACTCTTTCCGGAGTTATCACCGGTTATTTTATTCAAACAGCGGATATTGATGCATCAGAAACTGCAAGCTGGACAAGTTATTATGGTGATGGCTGGCCTGGTATTGGCAGCAGTTATAACAATTCTTCATTCTATGGAAACTATGATGGACAGAATCATGTAGTCAGTAATTTGTATATTAAAAATGTATATTGGGCAGGACTCTTTGGACATGTTGATTATTCAACGTACATTTCAACTCCTGCAAATATAAGAAATCTCGGAGTCACTAATGTGAATATTATCGGATCGCAATACGCCGGTGGTCTTATAGGAGAAAGCTTTTGTTGCAATGTGTCGAATTGTTATACTACCGGCACAATATCCACAATTAAAGCAGATTGGCAATATCCTTACTATGATCCACTTATTTATAATGATTATGTTGGTGGATTAGTAGGCTACGCTGCAGGCTACGCCAGTAATAGCTTTACTAATTGTTATAGTACCTGTACTGTGACGAATGGCAGTCCAAGTGATGGAGGAAATTATACCGGCGGTTTATTTGGACTTCTAACTACAAGTAATGTAACGGATTGCTATTCCACTGGAAATGTAACAGGCAAAAACTATGTTGGCGGGTTCTATGGGTCCGGGAATGGAATTATGAATCGGAGCTATGCTTCAGGTAATGTGACCGGGAATGACTGGGTTGGTGGTTTGATGGGGAAGATTCTTCGTTCTGATGGAATCAATGATTGTTATGCTACAGGAAATGCCTCAGGAAATGATAAAGTTGGTGGTTTCTCGGGTGAAATGACCTGGTCAATTACAAACAGATGTTACAGCACAGGGCAAGTAACTGGTAACCTTAATGTTGGAGGATTTGTGGGTTGGGTTTATCCATCCTGGAATACCACATATTATCCCACAATTGTGACAAACTCCTTTTGGGATACACAAACCTCAGGACAAGCTGCAAGTGTCCGGGGAATCCCTAAAACAACTTTAGAAATGAAAACTCTGGCAACTTATACTTCTGCAGGATATGGATTTCTGGGATATAATGGAAGTACATGGGGATTGAATCCTGTTTACAATTCAGGATATCCATTCCTGGCTATACAGGGATATGATCAACCTTGTGCTGTTACTACTCAGGCTACAACCAACATAGCAGCCACAACAGCCATAGGTCATGGCACAATAACTAATTACGGCCGTCCGACAATAAGTCAGCACGGTTTTTGCTGGAGCACAGATCCGAATCCGGATCTCAGCGATAGTAAATCCCAAAATGGTGGTGCTTCCGCATTAGGCACATTTACTTCTAATCTGACTAATTTGCTGCCATATACTCACTACTATGTCAAAGCTTATGCCACAAACTCAACCTACACTGCTTATGGTGATCAAACTGAATTCACAACTCTCCCTCAACAAGCTACTGTTACGACAGGAACTCCATCATCAGTTACAACCACTACCGCCACTCTTAATGGCTGTTTAACTGCTCTGGGAGTACCTAATCCAACTCAATATGGTTTCTGCTGGAGTTTGACAACAAATCCTACTATCTCAAATAGTAAAACAGAATTAGGTGCTGCATCGGCAACAGGTGATTTCAGTTCTGCCATTTCCGGCTTGGAAATATATACTAAATATTACGTCAGATCTTATGCAACCAACCTTGCCGGCACAGCTTACGGCAATCAAATAGAATTTACTACCCTAAGCACACCAACCTCTGTCACAACTCAGGCTGTTACTGCTATACAGGCAACAAGTGCCACAGGTAACGGAAATATCACAGTACTTGGTATCCCACACCCTGTTGAATATGGTTTTTGTTGGAGTACTTCTCATAATCCTACAATTGCTGATGCTAAGTCTGTATTATATAATGCCTCTGTAACTGGAAGTTACTCCACTTCTATTTCAGGACTTACAGCAGTTACTACTTACTATGTCAGAGCTTATGCAACAACTGCAGTTGAAACCACTTATGGAGAAGAGCAGACTTTTATTACTTTTATCATGGATGGTGCTGGTACTACAGAATCCCCTTACTTAGTAAAGACTCTTGCAGATCTGCAATATATAAGTACACATACAACTTTTTGGAATAAATGCTATCTCCAAACAATGGATATTGATGCTTCAGCTACAAACAGCGGTGAAGGCTTTGTGCCAATTGGAAATAGCTCAACCAAGTTCACTGGTTCATATAATGGTCAGAATCATTTCATTTACAGTCTTTACATCAACCGTGTATCGTCTTATCATATCGGGTTCTTCGGTTGGACACTGGGTGCAACAATCCAAAATCTGAACTTAACAAATGCAACTATTAGAGGTATATCTCCTGTGGGAACCCTGGCAGGCTATGCCCAGACTTCCACAATCAATAATTGCTCCAGCTCTGGTAATGTAACTTCTTCTGGTGAACAAACAGGCGGATTAATAGGACAAACGTCTTCTTCTACCTTAAACAGGTGCTTTAGTTCATCTAATGTAGTCGGGCAAAACTGGAGTACCGGCGGTTTAGTTGGTTACAATTATAATTCCAGTAATATTTACAATTGCTATGCTACAGGAAGTGTAACCGGCGTGAATGGAGTAGGTGGTTTAGTCGGAAATCATTCAGGTGGTTTCATTAGCAAATCTTATAGTACAGGTTTGGTAAGAGGAACTTCAAGTTATATCGGAGGTCTGGTCGGAGGAAATTTCGGAAATTCTGTAACCGGTTGCTTCTGGAATACACAAACATCAAATCAGCCTTCCAGCCCTGTCGGAACAGGAAAAACAACACTTCAAATGCAAACGAAATCAACCTATCTCACAGCAGGATGGGACTTCAAAGGAGAAACAACAAATGGAACTGCTGAAATATGGAATATCGGTAACAGCAGAAATAACAGCTATCCATATTTTGACTGGCAATACAGCTCTGACCCTGTTGATAATCCTCCGGTTGTTTCCACCCAGGCTGTAACAAATGTAACATACAACAGTGCTACAGGCAATGCTACAATAGTTTATGCCGGGAATGCCACTCAATATGGTGTTTGCTGGAATACAACAGGAAATCCAACTACAAGTGACTTTAAAACTCAGCAAGGGGTTCCTTCTTCAGGAACATATACCTCGGCAATCTCAAATTTGAGTTCTCTGACCACTTATTATCTACGTTCTTATGCAAGCTCTTCATTAGGGACTATATATGGAAATCAGGTGGAATTTACCACTTTGGAAATGCCTTTGATAGTCTCAACACAAGCAGCTACTTCCATCACTATCTCATCAGCAACAGGTAACGGAACGATAGTCAATCTTGGACAAACAAATGTTATACAGCATGGTCATTGTTGGAGTACAAGCCCTAATCCTACTATTGCAGGTGGAACAATGGTACGTAACAATAATCAAAAAGAACCGGATTACTCCTTACGCGAAGTTTTTATGACAGAGCTTGGACCGGTAACTACCGCAGGTTCATTTACTTCAATTATTACAGGATTATCTGTTTATACAAAATACTATATTAAAGCTTATGCAACAAATTCAACCGGTGTTTCATATGGTGAAGAATTGGAATTTACAACCTTGCCTATACCTCCGATTGTTTCTACGACTTCAGAATCTACCTTAGATGGACTAACTTTCACTTTTTGGGGCAATCTGGAAGATATGGGGCAACCTGCACCAATACAACATGGATTTTGCTGGAATACAAGCGGAACACCAACAATCGCTGATAGCAAAACTGAAATAGGAACACCCCTTTATACAGGAGAGTTTTCCTCAGATGTGACCGGGCTGACAGGATATTGTCAGTATTATGTAAGAGCATATGCTACAACAGAATGCGGAACAGTTTACGGAGATGAGATTGGCTTTAATACACCAGCTTCTCCGCCAACGGTTACCACACAGTCAGCTTCAAATATCACGACTACCACTGCAACGGGGAATGGAAATATTACAATTTTAGGTGTTCCCAATCCTACTCAGCATGGACACTGCTGGAGTACAAGTCATAATCCGACTATCAGCAGTAGTAAAAAATCATCTAACTTGTCGGAAAATAAAACTAAAGAAATCCCTAGTACTAACTATCAAACGAATCTTGGAGCTATTGACCATACCGGTTCCTTTACCTCCAACCTCACAAACCTTTCAGTATATACAAAATACTACATCAGAGCTTATGCCACCAATTTAGCCGGAACAGCATATG
>CAYQPF010000049.1:0-30284 GCA_964419225.1 uncultured Candidatus Cloacimonadota bacterium
GGAGGAGTGGCTCACTTAAATTGGACGCTATGCTCATCGTGATTGGAATATCCACCTATATTTTTTCTAAATTATAAATCAAAGGATAAATGTTATGAAATTGTCGATGGGCAACAAAGGCTAAACTGTATTTCCAATTTTTACGATAATAAAATTAAATTGAATGAGAAATTTTCTGGGGCAGAAAAAAAAGGTAAAACTTTTAATGATACCAACCCCTTAGATGATGATGATAAAACTAATTTTTTGAATTATGAATTAAGATTCCATTATTTGGAAGATTATGATGATGAAAGAGTCCGTTTAATATTTTCTAGATTACAAAGAGGAAAACCTTTGCAGCTTGGAGAAAGATTAAATGCAGAACCTGGGAAAATTGTAAGTTGTATGAGAGAATTAGCGAAACATCAATTTATGGAGAAATCTATTGGAGTTTCAAAAAATCGTTATGGAATTTATCCTGATGCAGCAAGAATTTTATTCTATGAAAAATTTGGAGCGAAACAATGTGGTTCTGAAGAGTTATATGATTTTTTTGATAATTATAAAGATTTAGATAAGAATTCAAAAGAAAATAAAAATGCTATTACAATTTTAAATTATCTTTTAAAATGCTTCCCTGCTGATCCCGGTAATTATAAATATTTAGAAAAACACGCGTGGGTATTAGCTGTTTATTCTATGATTAGAGAACTCAAGTTAAGTTATTCTTTAACAAATCAAGAAAAAACCTTAAAAGAGTTTATCATAGATTTTCATAGTAAAGTTTATAATGAGGACTTTAGAAAATCAAAACCTAATTATCAAAGATTTTATGATAATGTTAGAGGGGGTTGGTCTGAAAAAATAATAACTCTTCGTAGAGATATTATGATTAAAGAATTTTTAATAAAGAATTCCATTACAGAATTAGATGATAAAAGACAAATTAATGACAATGAAAAAATTACAATTTTCTCAGCAAGAAAAACTTGTGATCGATGTAATTTCGCATTTAAGGATTATAAAGAAGCAGAATATCATCATAAAGACAGATATATTGATGGTGGTAAAAGTAAGATTGAAAATATTATGATTTTATGTAAAAACTGCCATGATATAATTCATGGTACTTCTGAAATTGTAATACCTACTGATGAAGATATTACAGAAGATGATGAATAATAACGGTGCCTAACAGGGGTAGATTCATTAGCTGAAAGATATAATAATATTAGAATAACTACATTTTATCCAGGTGGATATGCATGGAAAATCAGCAGGATACAAAAGAAACAAAAACTATTATAACGGTCGGCGGTATGGCCAGTAAGGAATTGCGGGCGATTCTCTATCAAGGTAAACGAAAAGTTGAAGCGGGCTACAAACTTTCGCATACCTCTGAAACCCTTATTGGCTATATTGTGTGTTGTGTATAGTATTTCTATGAAAGTTCATCACTTAATTCTCTATATGTCTTTGTTGTATATAATGCTTCTAACACTTCCTTACTTATTCTCCAAACATGTGAATCATAACTATAACCTTGCTGTAAATTTTCTCTTGCATATTTATCTGCAATAAGTCTTGCTTCTTGTTCTGTTTCTACATTGCAATAATATGCACGAGTTGAAAAAGGGTTATTACCAAAGATTGTGTATGTTTTCACCCAAACAACACTTATGATAAATAGATTGGAGTCAATGTTTTTAGCTGGTACTTCAACTAAATCATAATCACTTTTTCCATCACCGAACCATGAAAATACTTCATTTTTTGCACCTTGTTCATTATCCCCGAACCATATCTTAGGATAATGGATCATATGCATTCCCCTATCATTTCTTATTGCAAAACTAATTGCCCAAAGTCTTTGTCTCACATTCTTATTTACTTTGTGAGATAGACTTGTTTTCAGTTTTTCAAAACCAAGTTGAGAGTTTTGGGTAAAGTCAATATAAAGTATATCTTTTATAAACATAGGTATTGAAGCCTTTTCATCTATCAAAATTGGTATAGGACAACATTTTTCTTTTTTTGAATCAAGCCAGTTAGTGACAGCCAAATTGAATTCTCTTTCAACCCATGAACTTTTAAGTGATTCATTCGAGATAATTAACAGATAGATAGAACATGCTGCAAGGTCTTCGCCTATTTTAGCAGGGATAGAATCACCAGCTAGTAAATCTTTTTCGTCTCTCCAGTATGTGTATCCCCATGATTTAATCTTTTCTTCAACAAAATCAACAAATAACTTATCCTTATGCGAGTAACTAATAAAAATATTATTCATAAAATAAATGCTTTTAAATAATATAGTAAATACAACTTTTAGACAGTGGTTTAATACTCATTTTTTAACTTCCATTTTGTGTGTCGGCACTTTTAATATTATGCACAACGTTTGGATATATGCATTGCGTATATTTTTTTTTAATATGTACAATACTCATAATTTCTTCAATTTCCGTATTTTCATTTGTACAAGCTTTCCCTCCACATCTACTTTCAGTTAAGAACTGTATTTTTCAAATTATTATGTCAAGTAAAAAATACGTTTTAAGACTCTTTTTATCGTCTCAGAATAGAAGTCACCCGGAGGATATTAAGCACCGCCACCTTTCTTTCTTATCTATACAGTCTTTTAAACGATCCTTTTTTAGACTCTCACCAAGCAAGTCATTTCACACTCCAAATCATAACAAAATCGACACAATTATCCGTCTAAATATCAAAGTATATTTATTAACCGATTGTGATGAGTTTATAAGTACTCCTATCGGTAATGTAGAGATTATTCCTGAGTAACGATTTGCCAGTACCCGCCCTTTTTGGCACCAATCCTTACTATTTTCCCTTCTTCTTTTAACTTTGCTAAATTCCATTCTACTCCTCTGACAGAAAGTCCTGTAATTTTTCGTAACTCATTTTGCGTTATTTTGGGGTTGTTTCCAATTGCCTGCAAAATTTCTTCCACAGTTTTTACCACAGTTTCTTCCACAGTTTTTACCACAGTTGTTGTTTGAAAGCTGTCCTGATTATTATCACTTTCAAATGGCTTCTTATAAAAGAAGGTAACTCGAACATAATTATCTGAAACATGAAATACGGATTTATCATACTTCTCAATTATGCGTGGTATCCCTGATCCTAGGTATTCAACCAATTCTAAATCCTTAAACACACGCATCAATTCTTTATTTCTCGGAACAGAAAGTCATGAAAAAAAGTCATTCTGTTCTACTCCGGAAGGTAATCCCCCCAGAGAGGTAATCTCTATTCGATCAGAGAAAAGCTCAAATTTGGGTGGGGCACTCAGAGCATAGTTATTATGAATTATGGCATTAATCACGGCTTCTTTCAACGCTGTCTCATCAATCATGCGTCTTTCTAATCGCTTCTGGTAAGTAATCTTGGTAAAAACAGTATTCTCAACTTCTAATCTGTTAAGAACCTGTTTGACAGCTTTTACTAAAGAACAGTATCCATATTCTTTATTCTCAATCAGATTTACTCGTGTTTGATCGGCATACTTTGCTACTTTGATGGAAACCCCATTATTATCAGAAAGTAGATAAGCAGCATAGTTATGCTTCTCATCAGGAGTAAGCAATTCCAGATTCATCAGAAATTTATCATTGAGCTGATAACCTGCCTCCTGATAATAAATTTTTAGTTGCTCAAATGATAGTTCTGATTTGGGGGAGTGCATAAAGCCAATGGTATTACGTGTTCTTTTAGAAAACATCTCTTCAATTTGCCGACTTGGTATTGGCTCTGAAGCACTACCGATTCGCAGAAAACATCCTCTTTCAGACATACCGTATTTCTTGAGGTAATATGGTTTCTCGGGTCCACTGGCAAGAGTAATTTTTATAACATCTTTGGCATCCATTTTTTCATGGATAACATCAAATAACCCGAGACAGGAAGGTAATATATTATTCTTCAGTCTATCTTTGATTTTAAGTTGAGCTTCATCACAGTCCGGCACTCCATGTACTACAGAATCATTATCTATTCCAATATAGATAACTCCGCCTTCACGATAGTTTAAAATGCCACTACCTCTTTTTCCAGAGTATCTGTTAGTTCTCGTTTATATTCAATACGGTTGGATTCCATAGATTCTCCTCCCTGGTTCATGTAATGTCTGACAGAATATTAAATTATTCCCACCCTTAGGTTATTCAGAAAGCTTGACTGAAACACTCTGTCTTTTCCCAAAAACTTAGTACATTAAAATCTGAAAACCATAGTAAAGTCAATTGCTTTGTTTCAAAATACAGATTATCAATCATAATTGCAATTTTGACACCTCTTCCACAACCCTGTACATAGTAGGCTTAGTTATTCCAAACATACCGCATATATCACCGATAGTATGGTTCTTCTGCTGATAAAGCTCATATATAGCTTTCTTTTTTGTCATGTCCAGCTTGGAAATTCTCCCACCTTTCTTACCCCTGGCTCTGGCTGCATCCAGCCCTTCCAGAGTTCTCTGGCTTATCAGATCTCTCTCGAACTGACTTATTCCCGCCATAAAAGTAAACATAAGCTTCTCTGAGGTGTGGTCGTATTTAACCCAACTTGTGCAGTAGCTCAAAGCGTCTAAGCGAATCCTTTGCGTTTAGATGGCTCACGAGATTTACTCAAAATATTTTCGAATATGATATCGTAAATCTGTGAGCCATTATTCCACAAAATCTTGAGCTTATACATCTATCATCTACTGCACAAATCGGGTTTTACCAGGATTCTTTGAGACTCTTGATGTTGGCACCCTAGTCCTTGATCTTCTCTACCAAGGCGAACAAGTCTTTAGTACTTCTGCCTAAGCGTGTCAGATCAGTAATGAGGACAGTATCACCTTCCCTTAGCCTGTCAAATAATCTGTTGAGTTCAGGTCGATCAGCTTTGGTTCCTGTGATTTTCTCCTGGTGAATCTCATCGGCTCCGGCTTGTTTAAGTTGATCTAACTGCCTGACCAGATTTCCAAACCCTTCAATAAACTCTCTTTTATCTTTCGCGTATAACATCTTATCTACTGCTTCCCTTCTGAATACATCGAACTGTTTTATGGTGAAGGTTTTCAGCATATACACGGTTCTCCAGCCATGGTGATTGAAAAGCCATTCCGGCATTTCTGAAAGTGCGACAGGTTGGAAATTCAACAAAGTGTTGTACATAAACAATCTCACATTCTCTGACAATTTCCTGTTCTTCAGATCATTAATGAATGAATCATATTCCTCTCCATAGATTCGCTTGAAATCGGTTATTTCTCTGACAGTAAATCTATTTTCTGTGCCTATCCTGTCCATATGTGTGAATCGTATATTTTAAACATCTTGCTTACTGTGTCTGCTAACGGTTCAATTGCTGTATCTGCTCTATTCCCCAATCATCACAAATCGTAACTACTAAGGTAGTCCATGACTTTATTCTTCCACAGAAAGTATAAAAATATTTTTATTTTGAGAGAAAAAGTGCAAAAATCATGAAACAATATTACATATTTATGTTTGAGAAACAATAGGAGTATGGTTCTAAAGGGATGCTAGTAAGGAGCTAAAGAGAAGCGATATACCAGAAATTCAGAAAAACAGAGTGGGATTTTGAGTAAAAATCATTTTTTTGTAAGAAAATGTGAAACATCTACCATATTTACATAGAAGAAAATCTGTTCTCTTCCAAATTTAGCATTCAGCATTTATGAGTCCACTCTAAAAACCCTAAATAGCCACAAAAAAGCACAAAAGGCACAAAAAGGAAGTGGAACTAGTGGTTTATAAGGCTTCAAAATTTTAAAGAGTATGAAAAGAAGAAAAAAAGCAACTTTAAGAGTTTTGTTTGAAGATATTAGTCAACTAATTCACCATTTACCATTCACAATTATTTGTTGTATCTTTCCTTCTCACTATAAATACATCCGCAATAAGGCTGTCTGTACATATTAAGTGCTTTTGATTTATCAATCCCCTCTTTCCAGAAGGTTCGCCAATCCTCATAATAGAGTTCGACACCATATTCTTTAGCCAGATTGAGGGCAATTTCTTTCATTAACTCATGGTTTTGATATTTACTGTAGAAGAGGGTAGAGGTAAAATGGGTAAAACCATTCTCTTTTGCTGTGATGGCAGTTTGTTTGAGACGCTGGTAATAACAGTCGTTGCAGCGGTTGGATTCCCGGTAAACTGTATTCTGTAAAAAGAGTTCCAGGCCGTATTCATCTTTCCAGAGCATGGGAATCTGGTTATTTTGCACAAACTCCTGGAGAGTATCTTTACGTTTTTTGTATTCAAGATAAGGATGAATATTATGATTAAACCAGAAACCGGTGAAATCAATATTTTGTTCTTTCAGATAAAAAAAGGGCGCCACGAAACATGGCGCACAACATATATGAACAAGCAATTTCATTGCTTATACATCTTTGAGTATTTGAGAAGCTATCACGGAACGCTGAATCTGGTTAGTTCCTTCATAGATCTGGGTGATCTTGGCATCTCTCATCATCTTTTCTACAGGATATTCCTTCATGTAACCATAGCCGCCCAAAATTTGTACAGCATCAGTAGTCACTTTCATCGCCATATCGGAGGCAAAAGTCTTACACATTGCACTTTCTTTACTGTATTTTTTAGAGCCGGCATCAATCATTCTGGCAGTTGCATAAATGAGAGCACGGGCTGCTTCGATTTCAATAGCCATATCAGCAAGCATAAATTGAACACCCTGGAAAGAAGAAATTGGTTTACCAAACTGAATTCTTTCTTTGGAATATTTGAGTGCAATTTCATAAGCACCGGTTGCGATACCAAGAGCCTGAGCTCCAACCATAGGACGTGATTTGTCGAGGGTTCTCATAGCAATCATAAAGCCTAAACCTTCACGGCCTACAAGATTTGCTTTAGGAATACGGCAATTATCAAATATTAATTCTCTGGTACAGGAAGCTCTGATACCCATTTTATTTTCTTTCTTACCATAAGTGAAACCTGGAGTTCCATCTTCTACGATAAAGCAGGAAGCACCTCTGGCACCTTTAGATTTATCGGTCAAAGCAAATACAGTATAAATTTGAGCTACGCCACCGTTGGTGATCCACTGTTTTGTTCCGTTAAGAATGTATTCATCTCCGTCCAGAACTGCGGTAGTTTCTACTCCGCCTGCATCTGAACCGGCGTTGGCTTCAGTTAAGGCAAAAGCAGCAAGTCTTTTTCCGGAAGCAATTTGTGGCAGATATTTTTGTTTTTGTTCTTCTGATCCGTCCAAAAGAATGGGATACATTCCCAAGCCTGTACCGCCAAGTGACAGGGATATTCCTGCATCAACTTTGCACATTTCTTCTGTGATCAAAGCAATATCCAATACTTTCCCACTAATTCCATCATATTCTTCGGGTATTAATACTCTGAATAAATCTGTTTGGGCCATGATCTCGACTATATCCCAAGGGAAAATTCCTTCTTCATCATATTTTTCACTAAGTGGTCTCATCTTTTCTTCAGCAACTTTTCTGGCTAATTCTTTGAATTCCAGTTGCTCTTCAGTCAAAAAATAATCCATAGTTCCTCCTGAATGGCTATTTATTTAAGTAGCTCTTGTAATATCTCTGACATTTTAGTCAAGCAACAAATTGTTTAACCCTTCTCAATAACTTCTCGTATCTTTTTTGCTAAGTTCTGTAAGGTATATGGTTTAGCAATGAAATTTGTCCCATCATCCAGCACACCGTGTTTGCCAATGATATTATCTGCGTACCCGGAAGTGTAAAGAACTTTAATCTCCGGCAGAGTTTCCTGAATTCTCTTCACCAAATCACTACCGTTTATTTCCGGCATGATCACATCTGTAAAGATCAGGTCAATTTCACCTTTATAATGATATACTGTTTCGAAAGCTTCTTTGGCATTCTGGCAGGTCAATACTCTGTATCCCCAGAGCATGAGCAGTCTGGAAGTCATATCTCGTACAACATGTTCATCTTCGACAAAAAGAATAGTTTCATTACCCAGGAAAGCTTGCATTTGCTGGTCAAAACCTTTAAGAGATTCTGTGAGCATTTCCTCGGTTTTAGGGAAGAAAATAAAGAAAGTCGTACCTTGGTTCACATGTGAATCCATTTCTATGAATCCTCCGTGCTGTTCCACAATACCATAAACAGTGGCCAAACCAAGACCTGTACCTTGTCCTTTAGGCTTGGTAGTGTAAAAAGGTTCATACAATTTGGCTTTTGTTTCATCGCTCATACCACAGCCTGAGTCGGAAATCCTCAAAACAATGTAGTTTGTTTTGGTAAGTTTCTTTTTTTGTTGTACACTCTCAGAGAAAGATATATTATAAGTTTGAACCAGTAGATCTCCTCCGTTCTCCATAGCATCCCGGGAGTTAACAATCATGTTCACGATAATTTGTTCCAGTTGACCTCTGTCTGCTTTTATCTTCCATAATTCAGATTCCAATTGCAGAGTAAATTTGACATCTTCCCCAATAAGGCGGGAAACCATTTTCTCTGTGCTCTCCAAAACATCATTCAGATTCAGGACTTTAGTCTCAATAATTTGCTTTCTGCTGAAGGTAAGCAACTGTCTGGTCAAGGTTGCGGCTCTTTCAGCAGCTTTGATAGCCTCATCAATAAAATGAATGGCGGGATTATAATTTTCGATCGAAGTTTGAGCAAGAGAAAGATTGCCATTGATCACGGTAATCAGATTATTAAAGTCATGGGAAATACCACCGGCTAATCTTCCAACAGCCTCCATTTTTTGAGATTGCAGGAATTGTTCTTCCAACTTATTTCTTTCTTCAGTCACTTTCTTCTGTTCACTAATATCAATTATGATCCCTCTTAAACCCTGTAAAAGATGATTCACATAAAGTGGTGTAACATACAGAAGGACAGGGAATTCCTGCTTCTCGATAGTCTTTGCCACAAATTCAATTCCTGCAGGTTTGAGTTTCACCAGATATTCTACCAGATCAGAAGTCATAATATTATCAATTTTAAGAATTTCATTTAAATTCAAGCCATTCTGAAATTTAATCTCGGTTACTTCAAAATAACTATATGCAGCCTTGTTTAAAAGAGTAATTTCACCTTGGAGATTAGTCTCAAAAATCCCAAACGGCAATGTTTCCACTAACTCTCTGAATCTGGCTTCCTTTTGCTTAAGTTCGAATTCATTTCTCTTGCGTCTGGAAATATCCCGAATAATTGCCAATACTGCAGTCTTCCCATACCATAATATTTTCTTCAATGTTACTTCCACATCAAAGGTTTGCCGGGTAATCGGATTTTGAGCTATCCATTCAAATTGAATTTCTTTCTTATAATTCAGTTCGTTAATTATTATTATTATCTTATCCAACTGTCCATTCAAATCTGCTGAATATCTGGCTATATTAAAATTCAAGGCACTTTGACGTGTAACTCCATACATGTCGCAAACCCGGTCATTAACATCAATGACATTACCTGCAAAGTCATGAATAAAAATACCATCGAAAGTACTGTCGAAAATTGCCTTAAGATTGAATTCAGAATGCATTAAGGCCTTTGACACTTCTGTTTCTTCACTCAGGTTCTGCAAATATATCAAGTGGTATTCAACTTCTTCAAACCTGGTTCTACATGGCCTTAATTCTACTCTAAGCGGTGTGCCCCCTTTTTTGAGCAAGGTCTGCTGGTTATAATTTTGCATTGGAGAAAGGCTTTCAATGGTACCAAAATTAAAATCCGGCAAAATCGCATCAAGTTTCATATTCAGAAGTTCATCTTCTGCATAACCTGACAACTGAACAAAAAAATCATTCACATCTATAATTTGCCGGTCTTCTGAATTAGCTATCAAAATACCTTCCCCACTGTGATTCAAAATCGCCTTGAACCTTTCCAATTTTAAACGATTATGGTCACTTTCCTCTCTGTAGTTAGGTACAACAGAATCTATGTCCAATTCTATAACCTCGTTTTCCTCTTTTTCCCATTCAGTTTTATTCATCTTTAGCCCTCTTAACAATTATTCACTAATTTTTTACTCCCCGAAATTTTACAAAAAAATATATACCTTCCTGAATAAGTCAATAAATAATTAAAAAAAGTATTGCATTTTAACTTGAATTCCAAATATTTGCTTAATATGATTAAAAAAATTGATGTCTGGTTGTTTGGTCCGGAGTTTGGATGCGTAAACAGAGAGTTGCCTCTACTGCAATATTTAGGGGAAAAAGGTTGCCAAATCAGAGTTTTTTGCCATAAACGACATGAAAAATACCTTGGCTCACTCTTACCAAATTGCAGGATAATTCCTTATAAAAATTCCATCCAATTCAGCTATAAAAACAACTTCGATTTAGACTTTGCTGCTACTTCACGGAATATTCTTTCTTTCACCTTTTTCCGCTGGATGTCTGAGTACTTATTTTTCCGTAAACATGTCAAAAAAAATCCTCCGGATTTCATCCTCAATGACTTTATGCCTCATATTGTTTTTTTCGCAAAATGGCATAACATTAAAATGGCCGGTATCTATAACTATCACCTCAATACAGTATCCTTCGGTCAGGGTTTTATCCGCAAACTGTTTGCTCTCATTACCCAAAAAGCATATCACTTTATCTATAATACATGTTCTTTACTACTTTTGGAAAGTCTGGAAAATAAAACATCTGCAAATTCCAATATCAGATATATCGAACCTATTGTCAGAGATTTCCAACCTCTGAACCTCAATCAAACACTGGGTTACAATAAGAAGAAATATATTTTTATAAGCCTGGGAGGAAACTTTAACCCTGATTATATATTAGATAAACTCAATTCCCTCGCCACTAAAATTCCCGAATATGGCTTTATTATCGTGCCCCGTTATCCGGAAGATCTGAGTAATTTTGCTAAATATCCTGCCTTGATCACGATCACAGATATCGAACCTTACAAACTCATCATGAATGTTGACCTGCTAATTACTAAAGCCGGTTTCCAAACTATCAGCGAAGGCCTGGCCGGTAAAGCAAAAATCCTCCTCTGGGATCTGCCCTCTCATTGTGAAATTTCCGAAACTGCTCAACTCATGACCCGTTTGAAACTAACTCCTCCGCCTATTTCAGCAGATTTGGATGAATCAACTCTCATTCAAAACATCGAAAATGCTCTGAACTTCCTTCCTGCTCTTAAAATTCAAACCAGAGGTCTTCAACAAACTCTGAATTACCTACAACCCTGGCTGGATATATGATTACTCTGATTATTCTACTCTATGCTGTCTTTAGCCTTATTCTCTTTCTGGGTATCATTAAATCCCCAAAAACATATCCGGACTTTAAACCATATATAACTGTTATCGTAGCTATGAGGAATGAAAAAATTACCATTAAAGAATGCCTTAACGCTATCATGAAACAGGATTATCCCAATTTTGAAGTCATCCTTATTGATGACCATTCCCGGGATAATTCTCTCCAATTAGCTACCGATTTAAAACATCACAAATTGACTATTGTAAAAACTGCTCATTCCATTGCTCTTAAAGGTAAAAAAGCTGCCCTCCAAACCGGTATTGATCTGGCTCAGGGTGATTGGCTTGTTTTTACAGATGCCGATTGCTTTCCCCATCCTCAATGGCTTTCTACTATGGCAAAATATATGAAAAACCGGAATTTTCTGGTTGGTATTTCACCCCATATTCTCCATAATTTTGCTGAAAAAGTAAGAGAAGTAGAACGAAGCTCTATCGATGCAGTTGCTGCAGGCTTTTTAGGACATGAACTCGGTGTTACCTGCGTAGGTCGCAATATCGCCTATCAAAAGCATTTCTTCAGAGAAATCGGTGGTTTCACTAAAATTTCTCAATACTTGTCCGGAGATGATGACCTGTTTATTCTCCAGGCAACACAAAGCAATCTGGCCCAATTCGCCTTTGTATATGAAAAAACTGCTCAGGTACAAACAGTCTCACCCCCTGATTTAAATGACATCTATCAGCAGGAAAGAAGAAGAAGCTCCAAATACACTGCATATCCAGCCTGGCTTTTCGCTATTATATCTCCGGCTATTTTCATATATACTGCAATAATAGTCTGCTTTTTCCTCGCAATAATGGGTATAAACTCCTGGAATAATTTCCTTCTGCTCATGCTCTCTAAACTTCTTGCCGATTTGTTGATCCTCTTACCCTTCTGGATTAAAACAAAACAACTTTGGCTCCTAAAATACTGGATTATCGCTGAACTAATCCATATCCCTTATTCTACCTACTTTCTCATTCTCAGTCTGTTCCCTAATTTCAAATGGAAAGACCGCGTACATAAATAAGCTGCCCACTGCCCACTGCACACTGAATAAAAATACATTGACGAAAATGATTTTTTTCTTTTATTGTATTAATAAGGATAATTATATGAAAAAGGAAAAAGATAAGACTTTTGAACAATCTCTCGTCAGACTCGAAGAGATAGTCAAGAACCTCGAAGAAGGCGTTGACAACCTCGATGACATTTTAACCCTATATGAAGAAGGTTCCGAATTGATCGTTTACTGTTCTGATAAACTAACCAATATCGAGAGCCGGATTGAAATTATAACTCGCAAAATGAATAAAAACAGGAGTAATGAAGATGGCAATGAGTAATTTGTTAAAAAAAGATATGAAAGAAAAAAGAGAATTAATCAACATTTCTCTGGACTGCTTTCTCCCCCGCAAAGACGAATATCCAAAAGAAATTCATAAAGCCATGCGACATACTCTCTTCGCAGGCGGTAAAAGATTCAGACCATATTTGACAATATGCGTTTTCAATCTTTTCTCCGATGATACAGACAAAGTCAAACCTATCGCCTCAGCCATAGAATTGCTCCATACTTATACACTTATCCACGATGATCTGCCGGAAATTGATAATGATGAATTCCGCCGTGGCAAAAAAACCTGCCATGTGCTCTTCGGTTCTGATATAGCTCTGCTTGCAGGCGATGCCCTGCTCATGGAATCTTTCAATATGATCAATTGTTCTCCCCTCGAGAATGAACTGAAAGTAAAACTGATGCACGAATTTGCTGTAGCCGTTGGAGATACAGGTATTATAGCCGGACAAATGCTCGATATCCTTTCTGAAGGAAAAGATATAGATAAGAAAACTCTGGAATTTATCCACAAAAATAAAACTGGTAAACTGATCAATATCTGTACAAAATTCGGTGCTTATGTCGCAGGTGCTTCCAAAGATGACGTTAACAATATGGAAGAATTCGGCACCAAGCTCGGTCTCGCTTTCCAAATTACAGATGACATCCTGGATGTTGAAGGCACCAGTGCAAAATTAGGCAAAACTGCCGGTAAAGATGAAAAAGTTAAAAAAGCAACCTATCCTGCTGTGTATGGTATAGAAAAATCTAAAGAAATGGCTGATAAACTTATTGCGGATGCAAAAAATCTGCTTAAACCTTATGGCAACAAAGCCAACATCCTCATTGACCTGGTCGATTTTATCCACACCAGAGAGTCTTGATGCACAAGATCAATATCACGAAATTATCAGATCTGGCTGTGCTCCCACAGCAAATGTCCACTCAGGCTGCGGGTTATGACCTGTACTCTGCCAATGAATCCGAAATCATCATCGAACCAGGTGCAGTCTCTTTAATTCCCACAGGCTTAGCCATCAGTCTCCCCGAAGGTTTGGAAGCTCAAATCAGACCCAGAAGCGGTCTTGCTCTTAACCACCAAATTGGCGTCTTAAACTCTCCTGGAACTATCGACCCGGACTACCGTGGCGAGATCAAAGTAATCGCCTTTAACTTCGGCAAAAACGCGTTTACTGTCAAAACAGGAACACGTATCGCTCAAATGGTTATCAGTAAATACGAACAAGTAGAATTCTGTGAAGTTGATCAACTCGATTCAACTTCCAGAGGCGAAGGCGGCTTCGGCCATACAAAACACTAATTTATCTTTTATAATAATAGATTTTTTTAATGGCGAACCCGTGTGTTCGCCTTTTCTTTACCCTTCGAACAACTAACAACTAACAATTAACAACTATAAAAAAAAGCCCCGCTTTCATCAAGCAGGGCTTTTTTTTTATATCTCGTATTTACTTCTTAACTTCCTTTAAGGCTTTTGCCATAGCAGGTGTTAAACCAGCACCATCATCACGTAACCAACGATCATCGATCTTAGTTCTAACCATCTTATGTCTCTTGAAATAATTCGTCATGGAATCTCTCAGATTGATCTCATTGTGTTTAACCTGAGTTTCAGGAATAGTCGTTAAAATTGTCAAACCTGCATTACCCTGTAATAAAAAGTCAGTTGTGGCAATTGTATAGGTCTTATTGGGATCCCAAGATTTACCACCAACTTCCAAAAGAGTAACTCTGTCGCCATTTTCTCTCTTCCGGCTATAGACAACTTTCACACCGGAAACAAACATACCATGTCGATCACCCCAGATTCTCTGCTCGATTATCTTCTTCAGCATATTGCCATCAACTGTGATCGTTACGACCTGATTATCAAAAGGCATAACATTGAAAATATCTCTATAGGTTACATAACCCATCTTGATTTCACCTCTGACACCACCAAGATTCAGGAATGAAAAATCAGCATTCACATCTTCTCTCATAGCATCGCAGGTAAAATTACCTATACAGCTTTGTGCATCAACGGTTTGTTTGGAAAGATAATTCCCGGCTTCACCGACAACTTCATCCATACCTTTTTCTGCAACTATTTGTCTCGCAGTAATAACACTGTCGATATCTGCAGCCGGAAGAAACTGTTCTTCAAAAAGAGTAACCAGCATATTATCTCTGGTCGGCATTTCATACCCGCTCACTGTCTTTGTGTCTTTATCAATTTTAATTGTTATATGGCCGATACCAGTTCCATATGCATAGCCCTGCATCACTAAAGTATGCGTAACGGGATCAGTCCAGGGAGTATTAAATCCCTTGTGCATATGTCCGCCAAAAAACAAATCTATCCCTTTGACTTCATGTGCCAATTCCTGAGAATCCCAGCCCCAATATCTGGGCTTGGCCGGCTTATTACTTCCATAACGATTCTTGTATTCTGGCTCAGGCTCATAAGGAAGCCCTGAATGTGATACTACCATTATTATATCAGCACCTTTTGCTTTTACTATAGGAATCCATTTTTCCAAAGCCTGCTTTTCATCAAGAAAGTCAACATTCTTAATAAATTCAGGGAAACTCATTTTCTTTGTATCTGTGGTTGTTAAACCAATCACACCAATTTTTACACCTAGTTTTTCTATGATCAAATATGGTTTAACATAATCTACAGGTTCTGTTGTCCCTTTCTTCACTAAATTACAGGACAAAACAGGATACTTAACGCTCTTCAAGGTATTAATCAGCTCTGTTTCTCCAATATCAAATTCGTGATTCCCAATTACAGATATATCATATCCCATCAGGTTCATATACTCTACAACTGCTGTACCTTTAGTTATCGTTCCAATAGGATGGCCTTGGAAAAAATCACCTCCATCAACAATTAGTGAAGCACGATTTGTTGAATTGGATAATGAACGTATCTCCCTGATATAAGTCGCTGCAGAAGCTCCACCACCTAATTTGGGAGGAAATTCCGGATTCATGAAGGTAGCATCTGCTCTGTCTATCCCCCCATGCATATCACTCGTAAACAATATATCCAATCTCAAATCCTCTGCCAAAAGCAAAGAAAATGAAATTAATAATAATCCTAAGATCAACTTTGTTTTCATGTAACCTACCACTTATAAGTTAAAGATGCTTGCAATTTCACAAATTTTTCATTTACTGTATCTGCCTTATCCCAACCTCTGTCTTCAGGCTCATAGCTGCTTCCGCTCCATAATCCATCTTTGTTGTAATATGAATCCATAAATAAGTCCAATGCTTCATATGTACGATTGGAAAATTCTCCTGAAATGTCTAAACTTACATTCTTCATTACCGCAAATCCGGTTCCGGCTGTGTAAGTAGGTATTCCTACAGTATTATCCATTAAGGATGTCTCATATCTAAAACCAAAACGGAAAGGTATTGCTCTCGCTACAAGATGTTCTATTCCTACAGAATAACTCACAGTATTATCCAGACTGTCGGCAATATCGGTATTCTTATTGAAAGCCACATCTGCAGTGAAAATTGTTTTTATTACATTTCTCGGCTGATAGGAAAAACCGATCCTGATCTGGGAAGGTAAAATATATTTGACATTGTCTATGGCAACTGTATCTACTTTTGTATCTGTATCAAACTCAACTTTGGGTGCATAACTAAAACCAAACGCCATTCTTTCCATTAACTTAGCTACAATACCCATTTTGAAAAAAGTCTTACTATTAATGTCCTGCTTGTAGGAATAAAAATAGTCATTCAAAGCTACGCTTGCAGTGTCTCTTGCTGCTTGTGTCCAAATTATCTCTCTCTTTTGATCATTCGATCCCGACATCGTGCCACCCTCAAAACCTATGGAAAAAGAATTGAGTATTGCATTATCTAATTTGTAGCCTAAAGAGAATGTTCCACTGGTTGCATATAAACTTCCCTTACCTTCCATATAATTATTCGCTAATAATGCAGGATATGCATCATTGTTAGACCCGGTATTAGTTCTTATCTGCTCTTCATATTTGCAATCAAAATTCACTACAGGCTTATGACTTGCTCCTAATCCTATAATCATAGATCCCATCTGATAATTGAAATGCCCGGCAAGTACAAAATCATCATAAAAATTTACATTCGATACATATGTTGCATCACCTACATAGTTATCAAAGAAATTGAACATAGGTAAACTGCGATTATCATCAAACTTCAAAACACTGTAATTAGCCTGAAAACCATATTTCTGGTTCAACATAGCCAAATTTGCCGGATTTAAATTCATGTCCAACAAACTATTCCCGCCTGCTGTCGCTGCTCCGCCCATCGCTGCAGCTCTTACATCAACATTATTTATCATATTCCCACAATATCTGTCTAAAATTGTATAAGAATATAAACTGCTCAATCCTATCAGAACCAGAATTATTATACTAAACTTTTTCATTTATCCTCCTAATTAAAACTTCCAGTCCAATTGCAGGCTGACTGAATTTTCACTATTTTCCACTCTCTTAAAATTAGACGGTGAATCTGTGATCTCCTCATTCCACCACATTCTAAAATCATATTCTTTTGTTCTATATGTTTTAACTCTGTATTTCAATGACAAATATAAATTATTGGCTATTCTGTCCTGTAGGTTAAACCAATACTTTGATCCGGATTCTTCCATAAAATCTATATTAGAATCTTCCCAGTCCCAAAGACTCATACCGTGACCGTTCCAGTATAAAAACGATCCATTTATCTTGAAATCATCATTAAAATAATGCGTATAATCTACCCCTATTAAATTACCATTTAACAAACATGTCGCTTCTGCTAAATTATCTGCATTAGGTTCTGCATTACCTGACATATATGGATAAGGTGGAAACCATACTTTACTATAAACATAACTTAACGCTATCATGTCACGATTAGAAAGACTTACTCGCATCATGGGAGTAAGTTCAGATGTCTTAGAAATACTGCGGTCTGCATATTCATCATAACGATTTACTTGAGCCTTATATTTAAGTCTAAAGGAAAGATTAAAAATAGGTCTGTATTCCAATTCACCCTGAAATCTGGCACTTCTTCTGCCATCTGCCACTCTTTCCCAAACATCGAAATAGGTTTTATTTAAGGTAAAATAATTATTGAATTTGTATCTGGTTTCAAAATATACACCCTTCTCAGCCTGTGCTTGTGCACTGTTTATATAAACATCTGCAACCAGAGGATTCGTCATTGTGTATGAATCTCCATCTATCATCGTGTCAGTTAAACGCTCATGCTCAGAAAATCCTCTGCTGTATGAATTATCAAAATCCAAATCATAACTTCTATATAATGCCAGAAAATAAAAATTCTCAAATTGTGAATATGAACTGACTACGATCGCCTTGGGGTCATCCGTTAATCTGTCCCTGACTCCATAAGTCTGTAATTCTGCATACTCACCCTGGATAGAAGTATTATCTATCACAGTTCTGAAATCAAAACCCATCACATTACGATAGTCTCTCACATATTTGTCCGTAATCGTACTGTATCCACCCAAGGTCTCTGTGTCCACCATCTTCCAGGCATCATAATCAGCACTGTCTCTAATCAATAAATTACTAGCTTCAGCCTGTGTCTTAGGTACTATGAAATTGGCATTATCATAAACAGCATTGTAATAAGTATATCCAACACTTGTTCCCACCATAGGAGTTACTTCCAAGTGATAACCCGTTATTTTCTCATCAAGAAAATTTGTCCGCATTGCCAGCTTCATTGGACTGTATAACTGGGTTTTAAACTGTGCTTCTGCAGCTTCCATCTCGGAATCAGAAAAACGACGGCTTGGAGTCACATAAGAAAATACATTATACTTTTCTGTAGAGTCCATATCCGCAGAATTAATAAATCCGTCTGCATTTGTATCATATACAAGTGCATCTTTTTTGTCCTGAGAATAAAAGAAACTGGCTCCAAAATAGGGATTTCTGTAATCAACTGCAGTACCCTTAAGTGCATATTCATCACTTCTGGATAGATCACCCGTAATTCCCAGAATTCTTTTACTGAATCCCAATCCTGTTTTTCTGGAATTATAATAATCTGTATTTTCCATTACTAAACCTTCACCATAAGTTGCTCTATAATTACCAAAATAAAAATTCAATGAATTCTTGAACGGAGTATTAAAATTATAGTTCCAGTTTGTATAGTATTTTGCATCCTTTATAGCTTCGGAGAAATTCACCTGAGTAAAGTTTTTCTCTCCCCTCTGGTTCTGGAACAAAATCCCGGCTTTCCAGGGAAGATCCTGTTGATTGTATCTTACTCTCAATTTCTGCATTGTCGAAGGCTGATATTTATTCATCCCAAAGAATCCCCATAAATTGGTCCTGCGACTTATTGTAACAGGAAGAGTTGTTTCTTTATTCACAACCTGATTCTTAAACATTTCCTCAACTGCGTCTTCATATCCCCTGTCATCATACTTAAACTGATAATTCAAATATAATTTATCCTTGGAATCTGTATTTTTGTAAACGACATAATTCTTTAGATTTCTAGCTCCATAATAAGATAAACCAGGAGTATTGCGTAAATCCCGGAAATCTATCAAAGTGTCTCCATCTGCTCTGCGTTTTAAGATCGCAGCCGCATCTACCGGTGAAACATCGGGGATATTCAGGACATCATTGAAATACATCTCATTGATGTTCTGCGGTGTCATTAGGAAATCTTCCCAAATATCGGTAAATCCTTCCTGTATTCCTTCAGTATCTCCTATTCTTTCCAATAAATACCCCAGTTCATCTCTTCTTTGAGCAACTTCATCCAAGCCACTAAAATGAGAAACTGTAACTAAGTCCCTGATTTTTAAAAGTGTTTTCTGATCAATTGACGGAATGTTCCTTAAATCATAAATACTTCCAAAAAATGCTTCATAATGCCTGTAGTCGTAAATGTCCTGTGCCTGCCCTGCATCTATCGGCAAAGTCTTCAACTCATCCAAAGTAGCTGTGTTAATATCTATTAACGCAGCAAATACCGGAAGAGCCAGGCAAACCATGATAAAAATCAATAGTTTTCTCATAATAATTCCTTTCCCTATTCTTCTTCAATTTACAAATAAATAAATTTACAGATTATTGTAAATGTTTTTTTCAACTTTGCCCCTAATGATGCTAAATTAACTAATATGACTCCGGTCAAAAACTCCCCTTTCTTCGCAAGAGTAGTGCTGGGTGTGAGTTCTCCCTACAGTCACCTATCTCGAGATGGCTTGTTCTCCCACAACTGACCAATCCCATTAAGCTAAGAATTTCTTTCAGCATATGTAACAGTTTCAAACAATTCAATTCCTTCTCCCTCCTTTAGGGAGAAGGTTAGGATGAGGGTAAATTACTCAAAAATACCTCATTTACCCTTCAAACTCTCAACTGATTAAGCTCCCTTCAATCTGCAATTATCTGCTTGATCTGCATTATCCGCATTCTATTAAGCGTTTCTTTCTCCCTATCCCTTCGCGTTTTTGCGGCTCCGCGTGAGATAATTCCCGAAAATTATTGACAGATTTTTAACTATATATAGCATTCAATTAAATGATAAATTAACTGAATTGGAGATAATTATGTTCAGATACATCCCCCCTTTCATCCTCGATAAATTTACTAATAATATCTACACCGGTAACTTTCAGGGTTACGTACTCTTCTTTGATATTGCCGATTTCACCAGCATCGGTAATGAATTCAGAAAGCATGGGAAAGTCGGTGCCGAGGAATTAAGCCGCTTTCTCGAAGATGTATTTGAAACACCTATCCAACTGGTCGAAGCTTATGGCGGATTCGTAAGCTTGTTTGCCGGAGATGCTTTTTGTGCTATTTTCCCCCATACTAAAGCTGAAAATATTTATTTTGTCATCAACTCTATTGAAAAATACTTTCATACTCATGGTGTTTTCAACTCTGCCTGTGGAAACTTTAATGTCAAAATCAGACTTACCGCCAGCATGGGTCAGATCTCTTGGTCTATATTCAAAAATGATTACCAAAACGAATACGTCTTCTATGGAAATCCTCTCGAAGAAATTGCCTTTCTTTCCGCAGAAAAACTTCTTATAACTCTCTCCGATTCAGTTCAAACTATTTTTGCAAACCTGGATAAAAACTATATTCCCCAGCCTGAATTCCTTAAATACAATTATGCAGATGATGCCCACCTCGCTTTCTGTCATAAAAAATACCGGAATATCAATCCTGATAATGAAATCCGGGATGGAGCCTATTGCTTCGTCGATTTCAGCCACATCCCCCCAAAAAACCAACAAAAAGTAATCGCTCTTCTCCATGAAAAACTTGATCACTATGGTGGCCTTTTAAATAAGCTCGATGCTACTGATAAGGGCTTGCTCGGATTGATTTTATTCGGATTACCCAAAACAGAGGGCAACACTTTGGAAAGAATCTGCCGTTTTGCTATGGAAATATCTCACGATATTCCTCTGCTTGGTCTTGGACTCGCCTGTGGAAATGTTTATGCCGGCTTTGTGGGAGGTAAAATAACCCGCGAATATACAGCACTCGGTGCAGCAGTCAACCTCTCTGCCAGATTAATGAGTCTTGCCGAAAAAGGACAAATCATCACCGATACATTCCTCTACCGTGATCTTTGCCATTATTATCATTTTGAGGATAAGGGTTATCTCAAACTCAAAGGCTTTGTTGCTCCTGTTAAAACATTTCAATTGAAAAGCATTAAAAACGATAGGCAAATCGGAAAGTCCAGTAAATTTGTCGGACGCAGCGATGAAATCTATAAAATCCAAAATATGCTTAAAACAGATAATAACAATATTATCTATGTGTCTGGTGATGCTGGCATTGGAAAAAGCAGACTCATTATCGAAGCTTTAAAAGATTTCAATAACAAATACTATTTAAAACTTTTCACTTTCTGTGATCCCGTTAAACAAAAACTGCTTGAACCTATTAAGAAAATCCTGCTTTCCCTTTTCCCCGAAGATCTTAACCTGACTCATCTGGAAAATCTAAACATTTTTAGAGCTAAATGGCAAGTTATCGCCGGATCTGACCCTGAACTAAACCGCATCGAATCTCTAATTGGCTACATTTTAGGATATGAATGGGAAAATTCTGTCATAAGCTACATCAGTCTCAAAGAAAGAAATGAACAATTACAAATGGCATTCGTAACTTATATGACCTTGTTAACACAGAAAAAAACCATCCTCCTGCACCTTGATGACCCCCAATGGATCGATGCTGAATCAATTGAATACTTTAATCTGCTGGGCCATAAAATCCAAACAAAATTTCACATCATCTGTGCCTGCCGTTTTAAAGAAGACGGTAGTCTGGTAAACTTGGAGCTCCCAGGCTTCAAACCCGAATCCTTGCACCTCGGTAATCTCTCCGAAACCGGAAGCAGTGCTCTCATCTTCCATCTCCTTAATCATAACGACATCCCCCAGGATACTCTCGACCTCATCATGACCCGCTCTGAAGGAAATCCCTTCTTTATCGAACAATTGATTGCTTATCTTGAAGAAAACTCCCAGTTCGACTCTGATTACAACATAACCGGGGATATCACAAATATCAATAGCTTCAGTATCGCTGATATTATCGGTAACCGCATTGACAATCTGACCGAGAATGTCCGCCAAACCCTCCAAAATGCCAGTATCCTGGGTATTGAATTTAACATTAATCTCCTTTCAACCATGCTGCAGAAACAAATTGAATCCGATCTCTATAATGGTAAGAACTGCCGTATCTGGTCTGATCTCGATGAACTTCACTACATCTTTGCCCACGTCTTGATCAAGGATATCACATATCAACGCATGATATCTTCCCGCCTGCAGGAACTGCATTCACTCGCTGCCAATATGATGGAGCAGGTCTATCAGGACAAACTTGATGAAGTCGCTGAAGATATTGCCATGCATTATCTTAAAGCTAAAAATAAAATCTCTGCCGCTAAATTCTATGTTGTCGCCGGGGACTACTTTCGCGAAAAATTCATCTTTACCCGTGCAGAATCCTGTTTTAATCTAGCTCAGGAACTTTATCAAAAACAAGAGAATGACTACCGTAAAGAAATAGCTTCCATCCAAAATAAAATAGGGCTCATCAAAAAAGATAACTGCTGCTATGAAGAAGCTCATCAGATTTTCAAAAATGTCTTTGAACTTTATAAAGTAATTTACGGAGAAGAACAATCAGAAACCCTGATCTTGATGCATAACTATGCCATTAGCTGTCATGACCTGGGTCTGAACTATTTATCTGAAGAATTGCACACTAAAGCTCTGGATATCGTTATACGCACTCACGGTGAACATTCTCTGAATGCTTCTGACTCCATGAATCACCTTGCTTTTATTCATTATTCTTTAGACAAATTCCAGGAAGCTGAAAATCTGTATCTGAAATGTATCAGCATAAAAGAAAAGGAACTCGGCCCTGATCATATTCAAACCGCTGATCTTTACATAAATCTAGCCCGCCTCTACCATTCAACCGGCAAGTATGACCAGGCTGAAGATTTGATGCAAAAAGCACTTATATCCAATATTGCCGAATTCGGTGAATTTCACCCTCACATCGCAGTTATTTATAATGCCAAAGCTAAATTGTATATGACTATCGGTAAACTCCCCGAAGCCGAAGAACTACTCCTCAAAGCCCTGTTAATTCAGGAAAAAATCCTGGGTCTGCAAAATATTGAAACTCTCTGCACCTATAATCTTCTCAGTGAACTCTACGCTACTCAGGGTAAAACTCAGGAAGGTGAAGCGGTAGCTCTCAAAGTTCTGGAAATCATTATCAAAATCCATGGATTCAACCATAGCAATACAGCAGCTGCTTTAGGCAATGTTGGCCTCAGCTATTATGCTCAAGGCAAATATCCGGATGCTATTACTAAATTCAAGGAAGCTGCTGAAGTTAATGAAAAAATTGGTCTGGGCGAAAGTGCCGCCAATGCAACTACACTCTCCAACCTGGGCTTCTTACACAGCATCATGAAAGATGAAGAAACTGCAGAAATGTTTCAACTAAAATCCCTCAAAATCAAAGAAAACCTCTTTGAACCTGATACCAATGAAATCGCACTTTCTCAAAATAATCTCGCTCAATCTTATCTAAACCAAAAAAAATACGACCAGGCAGAAGCTCTCTTCCTCAGCTCTCTCAAAATCTGGACAAATCTTTTTGGCAAAAACCACCCCAATACTGCCACCAGCCTCCTGAATACCAGCAAATTATTCCTCCTGACTGACCGCTTTGATCTTGCCCTGGAATATGCCAACAAGGCTTTAAATCTCTTTGAAACTATCTTCAACCTCTATCACCCCAGAACTCTTGTATCTCTGGAATTATTAGGAAACATCCACGAAAAAATGGGAAATATCGATTCAGCAAATCATTATAAAAAACTCTGGGAAGAACGCAAAACCGGAAACAGCTCATAACTACCGAATATTCTCTGCCTACTCTCTCCTTTCTATTTGCCTGCGGGTTTCAACAATTTTCTGGGTCTCCCTTCACTCCCCTTGCTTCGCAAGAGAGGGGCCGGGGGTGAGTTGCCGAACTGCAGGCACTCCGGAAAATACAATACAATCAGATTTCTTCCCTGTCTGTGTTCGTCCGTGTAAGTCCTTGATAGTCCGTGTTTGTCAACCAACTAAGCTTCTCTCTATCTCCTTAGTAGCTCCCTAATATTTGCCTGCGGGTTTCAACAATTTTCTGGGTCTCCCTTCACTCCCCTCGCTTCCCAAGAGAGGGGGCGTGAGTGAGCTATTTCCTCTCCCACTGCCCATTATCCCTACCTTCTAATTTTTGACTCGACTGACATGCCTGCTCTTTCTGAATAAAAATATCCTCTAAAAACTACACTTCTATATTGCTAAGATAAAAAATATAATTATCTTTTTATAAATATGTGAGTACTATTCAATTTTTTCTATCAAGAGGAGGAAACTATGTGGATCAAAAAAAATCTCATTGTAATGATAACTTGTGTTATTGTTATGCTTCTTTCTTCGAATTATTATGCTGAAGAAGTTTGGAAAATCACTTCCTTGGACTGGCAACCTTATTCTGGAGCAGATATGACAAACTTCGGTAACTCTATCCAAAAATTGAAGGATCTGCTTGGCAAAGAAGGAATTACCCTTAAAGTAGAATTTTATCCCTGGGCCAGATCACAGAGCTTAGCCAAAACAAAAGACTATATTGGTTATTTTCCCGCTTGGCCGGAAGAAGTAACAGAAGGATTTGTCGCCTCAAAACCAGTTGACTGGTCCGAAATTGGAATAATGAAAATGTCTGGCACTGATATCAAATTTACAACAATAGACAACCTGTTTAAAAGTTATCGGATTGGCGTTGTTGAGTATGTCTATCCTGATGAAATTAGCAAAGCCATGAAAAAATATTCTCAAAATACTGACATCTCTCAAAATGAGACAGCTTTATTAAAAAAATTGGAGAAAAAACGGTTTCAGGTAGCTATTACTGATCCCAATGTTATGCTGTATTTGGCCAATAAAGAAGGTGTTGATAAAATTGAAGTCATCAAAAAACTTATGAAAAAAGAATTGGTAGTAGCACTCAGAAATGAACCTGACAATAAAAGTAAAATTGATTTACTCAACAAATTACTGACTGAAAAAAAATAGAATTCCACCAGTTAAACTCGGATTGTGCAATAGAGGTTTGCAAGTTGAGTCGAAGATCATGTTGCTTGATGGCTTGCAAACGAACGAAGTAATATAATAAATATATAATGAGTGAGTTTGTAAGTTATTCAAGTGCATTAGATTCAGTCAAATTGTAAAGATCTACTGCATAGTTCGGGTTAAACTCGGATAATTCAGTTAATGACATATGTACGTAGGGGCAGACCTGTGTGTCTGCCCTGTGGAATATATCTGACATGATTTCCTTAATCCTTTATACTCAATCCCTTCCTGTAACCTCCTTCAGATTCATATACAGCTCATAATCAAAGTTAGCTTCAAGCATACCCTTCAACTCACTTAGCAAACTAATTCTCAATTCCTCATCATGGGTAATTTTCCACAGATAATATTTTAACTGAATCCTTACCTCATGTTTCTCTTCTCTCTCCATTCTGCTCTGCAAATCATTGACAATTCCACTTTGCTGTTCGATATCATTTAACTTGTAATACGCAATCTCTAAAATTATCAGCTCTGCTTCCACACATATTAAAGAAAACTCTTCCTCTTTTAAAATACTTACAACACGATTTAACAACTCTTCAGCCGGTTCAATATGCCCGATACGCTGCAATGCCTGTGCTCTGGTGAACAAAATTGAACTAAAAACATTCACATTTTTCCCATCTTTTTCATAATAAGCTATTGCTTCCTCAGACAGTTCAATGACTTTCTGATTATTACCTAACCCCAAATATCCTCTCAACATTTTAAACAAGGTATTATAAGCTAACTCTGGAATACCTTTTTGAAAGAGAACATCCATATCGAGTTGATAGTTTTCTAAGGCTTTATCATATCTTCCTGTTTTTTTATATATTATCGCCAGATTATTATACAAAGCGGATATTTCCTCAAAGTAATTTATCTGATATCTGAGAGCTTTACTTTCTTCAAACATCTCAATTGCTTTGTCATTTTGATTGGTCATAGAATAAACTGAACCTAAATTTGCCAGAGTAACACTTCTCTGTGTCTGATTTCCATACTCCAGATGCAATTTTTCTTCTTCTCTGAAATACATAATTGATTTTTCAATATCATTTTTATAATATGAAATCCCACCCAAATGGGCATAAATCCTTCCCATTTGCACAACATCACCGGTTTCTTTGCATAGACTTTCCTGCAATTGAACCCATTTTTCTGCTTCTTCAAAATCTCCTTTATTAAGATATACCATGGCAATATTGGAATATGCTTTTATTAATTCCAGTTTATCACTGTTTTGCTTACCTATGCTTTCCATTAGCCAGTAATTCTCTAATGCCTTCTCTGTTTCTCCTCTCTCAATATGGATGCTCCCCATGTTGTTTAGTGCTCTGCTCTGACCATAAAGACTTCCTGTTTCCTGACTAAGCTTCAGGTCCATCTGATGATATTCCATGGCTCCCACTAAATCATTATTTCTCCATGCTAGTAAACCTAAAGTACAATAGGTTTGAGTTAAAGCTGAGTTATACTTATGGTCTTTATTTTGCATAAAAAATTCCAAATTACTTTTTGCCATTTCCATCGCTGTATGCATTTCACCTTTCTGATAATAAACAGTAGCTAAAGCTGCCATAATTTTTCTTTCATAGAATTCTAAATTATTCTGTTTTGCCAGCTCCAGACTTCTTAATAGAGCTTTAAGACTTAACTCTTTTTTACCCATACGTTCTAAGAGATTTGCTTCAAGTCCATAGGCATTGATTAATTGATCTATATCTTTACTATATTGTCTGACTTTTTGAAAACAAAACAAACCCAACTCATTCATAAAATTATCACAGGCTTTTTGCCCTGCAGCCCAGTAATAATCTGTAGCCTCTTTATATCTCTCTGCTTTCTCAGCATGATATGCTATCTCATATTCCTTGTCTTTATGATGCTCAACCAGAATTTCATAAATCATGCCATGCAACTCACGTAATTTCGATCTTAACTGCATTTCATAAGCTGCTTCTCTCAATAAAGCATGCTTAAAAATATATGTCATTTCATTCAACGGTCCCCAGATATTTTTACTCTGACCCTCATATAAATAATCTGCAGAATAATTTTTTAGTGGTACTTCCTCAAAATTGTTCAATAATTGACTTAATATGTTTACGTTGAAATCCAAACCAATTACACTGGCCAACTGAACAACCTCTCTTAGTTGTTGCGTCAGTTTATCCAATCTCGAAATCAATATCGTTTGAATTCCTTCAGGAATTTCTGCAATTGGACAATCCAAAATCCACTTACTTCGCTTTTGCACAAATTTATTTTCTTTCAAGTAAAGACAGAATTGCTCAATATAAAAAGGATTACCTAATGTCTTCTTGCTAATGAATCCAAGCAGATCAGTATCCGGTTCTCCCTCAAAATGAATTCTTAACATAGAAATTGTCTGCTGCTCGGAAAATTCCCCTAATTCGATAACCTTGGCAGTCAACCAATGCTCTGTTTGAAATGCCGGTCTTTCCCCCTCTTCTGTATATCTGGAGGTGATTATCATTAACAATTGGCTGGTTTTAAAATTTCTGCATATTGCTTCCAATACAGAACAACTCTCCCTGTCAAAATCTTGAAAATCCTCTATCTGTAATACGATTGCTTCCTTTTGACTGAGTAATAAAAACAGGTTTCTCAGAAAAAAGGTTAATTTATGCAATTTAGCTACGGGATTAACTTGCTCTTGTGCCTCTGTTTGCCAGTTAAATAAACTTATAAAGAGGCCTAAATCTCGTTTTATCTCTTCTATAATAATCTTACTCTCTGAAGATTCACCCTCGTACTGCTGAAGCCAATTACTGAAATTTGTCTTGAACTGCTCTCCTTTTTGAGTTCCATCCTGGATGGCATTTATCTCATAAAATGCCTCTATAAAATGCAGAAAAGGATAAAAACCAGTTCTGTTTATACTGTCACCCTGCAGTTTAATTAACTTGTAATTTCTAAAATTGTCCTGTTGTAATAATTCATATACCAGACGACTTTTCCCAATTCCTGCCGTCCCATAAACATAACTTAACCCACCCCGATCTGCATTCATGCACTCTTGGAAATAATCCAACAGAATTTCAGTCTCTTCCCTTTCTATAAACTCATCCTTGAAAGTCTTGTCCTGCCATATACCTTTAAAATGCTTAATTTCATAGTATTCCATCTGTTTGGAAAACCCTTTGAATAATTTCTTCCCCTTTAGGCTTCCCAGATACTCTTCCGGCATATTGATCTTGATATTTCGACTGCTCAAAACCTGATTAACCTCAGCAGCTTCCATTAGCCTGGCCGCCAGATTCACTGTATTTCCCAAGCAGGCATAGGTGCTTTGCCACTCGTTGTCCAACTTCCAGCTCAATACTGCACCTGAATTTATACCAGCCTTTATACCTAAACCGGACTTATTTCTTATCTGATTAACAAAATTAACCGCTTTCTGTAAATTGTCCTCATAAGATACCGGAGCACCAAAATAAACTAACAAATTACTGCCCTTGTCACCAAAATCAAGGCAATTCAAATATCCGCCAAACCTCTTTATTGTGCCAATTACTAACTCCACAAAATCTCTAAATCCTGTTTCATCTTCTCTTTCTTCAAAAGCCAGAAACACAACTACCACCTGCCTGAACTCCCCAATTATATCCCTTTGTAATACTGCCGGATGGGTGAATTGAACTTGATAGCTCTCAGGTATTTGAACTATTTCCTCTTTAACCTCTTCCTTTGCTGAAATTGAAATTCCAGACAGATTGGTTAATTTGTATAATCCGGATTTCACAGATTTAAAACAAACGGCTGTCTTCTCTTCTATTTGCTGATAAAAATATCTGTCTGCTAATATGTCATTTTGTCCGCAAGAATGTTCTGCAGTAGAAGCATTGCTGATGGCTTCACCTCTGAAATAATATACTTTATCTTCCTTCCCGATTATCCCACCTTCATAATCTCCATATGATAATCCGATTTTGTAATTTAACCTATAAACTCCTAAACGATTCTCTTTTTGACTTATTTCCTGAAAAATCCTGTCTATAAATACGGCAGCCTCTAAGGAACTATTAACTGCTACTCTATTCTCTGATTCCGGAAAAATAAGAGTCAAAGCATCTCCGGCAAAAGTCGCTACAAACCCTCCGCTCTCATTTACCTGCGTAACAATCGGCGAAAAAACCCCATTCAATAACCCGGATAATACTTCAGCTCCCTCTTTCCCCTTTTCTAAATACTCTTCTGTCAACGTGGAAAAACCCGCTATATCCAAAAATAAACAAACACCTCTTTCCTTCCAACTTGTTAATCCTGTTTTAATCTTCTGGTATATATTATACGGTATATGATTTTTCATATTCTCCTCTGCTAATGTATTTATTTTCTTTTTGTTATGTTAGATTATCTGAATTGTAAGTCAAGAAAAATAAAATCTTCAAAATCTCTGACACCAGTGATAAAAAGAGGGATTTATTCTCCCTTTAACCCGGATTGTGCAGTAGAGGTTTGCAAGCTGGGTCGAAGATCATGAAAAGTGAAGGCTTGCAATCGAACGAAGTTATATAATAAATATATGGTGAGTGAGATTGTAAGTCCTTCAAATTCATTAGCTTCAGCCAGATTGTGAAGATTCTACACCACAGTTCGGGTTTAATCATCTCCTGTCCATTTAGTCCATTATGTCCATAGAGTCCATCCATTTGTGGTTACTCTCGAATAAGCACCTTATTAGTTACTATTTTTTTGACACATTATAAACTCAAAATGCAACTTTCAATTGATTGATATTTTAAAATGACTTTTTTTCAATCATTATCCCGATTTATGCAGTGGATGCCAGATGGATAAGCACAAGATTTTGTGGAACAGAGGATTACAGATTTGCGATGGCATATTCACAAATATTTCGAGCAAATCTCGTAAGTCATCTGAACACAAAAGATTCGCTTAGAC
>CAYQPF010000050.1:0-29535 GCA_964419225.1 uncultured Candidatus Cloacimonadota bacterium
GCTTTGAAGACTTGTTAATGAACTGATCTCTGAAGGAATACTCGAGAATTGATTAGAAGGCCAGTCTAGACTCTGAAGTCCTGTTGACTCACACACATCTTTTGGAAGACTGTAGAATTGATTATTGCTCAAATATAAGCTTTGAAGACTTTTTAATTCACATATCTCTGAAGGAAGATTCTTTAATTGATTAGAACTCAAATCTAAGCTAAGTAAATTTTTCAATTGCTTAAGATAGTCCATGACATTATTGAATCTGATGTTCATCAGGCTGAGTTTTATAATATTACCGGATTCATCCAGGACACATCTGCATACATCATTATTTCTATTTTCAAATTCTTCATCAGTTACCAGAAAGATTCTTTCATCTATTTCTTCTTCCATCTTAGCAAGTAGTTCTAAGTCATTCATAATTTCTCCAATTAAAGATAAGGTAATAAGAGATTAAGTTAGAAGAGTGGTATAAAATGTCAATGGAAAAGAGGTGGGAGAAACAACTGTTGAGAAGAAAGTTGAAATGGACTATAGGGACTTTAGGGACAAGATGGACTAAATGGACATAATAGCTTTGGATAAATTTTCTGGAGCTTTGCTGGAAATTATTTGGATTAATCGTTATTGTAGGAGTTGGGCTAAAGCCCATTGGGGAAGGGGATTGTGGATATTTATTCATTCTCCAGGCTGAAGCCCAATGTCATTAACTTAAGAAGAAATAAGGACAAACTATTATTTAACCACCCCGTCAGCAAGCGCCACCCCTCCGAGATGGAGGGGAATTTGAGAAAGGAACGCTCAAGCTAATGACATTGGGCTGAAGCCAGGTGCTATTGAATATGGCATTTTTGATTAATTTACAACCTAAAGGTTGTTTAATTTGAATTATGCCTATGCCTCTGAAGCTGTAATCTCGTAGAGAAGAATTGAGATAGGAGTAATTGAGACAATTGTGGAAATGATTAATACAAATAATTTTTCCCAAATCTGAGTAATCTGCGGATAAAAAGCTTAAAAGCATTCAGAATATCGGGATTTTTTGCATCGATCTTCAGGATAAACAGGATGTAGAATAAACCTTTTCCTAATTCAATTGGGCGAGCCGCCCAATCTCCAGAAGAGTTGCAACCTGCCTGTATGCTTCTTAAGATAAATCATCCCCGAATCCTAAAGGGATTTAGCCAATTTCTACTTCAATTATGTGCTTAATAAAAAATGGCTTGACATGGCAATATATATGATTTTAATTAAGTCAGTTATAGATTTTATTTTCCAGTGATATTTTAATATAGTAGAAATTTTGTCATAGAGATGTATGAGAAGGATTTTACTTACTCCTGAATGTGCATTTCTAAATGATGAGTTCAACCCAACATAAAAAGAAGTAAATAATAAAGAACAAGGAGAAAACCATGAAAAAATCACTCGTAATTATTCTCGTACTTGCCTTGAGCATTGCCATTCTTCCCGCATCAGTGTGGAGAGTCAGTAATGTTACAGGAGCTTCTGCCAATTTCAGCAGTATAAGTGCAGCCAACAGTTCTTCTTATGTAGTTGCCGGAGACACACTTTACATTGAAGCGTCCTCCGTAATTTATGCAACGGCAACAATTACAAAACGCTTAACCATCATTGGCTGTGGGTATTTTCTGAGTGAAAACCCCCAGACACAAGCGAATCCAACAAATTCTACCATTAACGGTTTAGAATTCAGTATAAGCAGTCAAGGCTCTGTAGTTATGGGATGCCAGTTTAACAAGACTGTCTATTTAACCAGCAATATGAAATTTCAAAGAAATTATATTAATATTACGACAGCTGGCATTAATGCACTTACCATTTTTAGTTCATCCACCGATATTCTTGTGAGTCAAAATTACTTAGTTTTATCACCATCAGCAACTTCAACTTATAGTTCCATCACTATAGGAAATGATACTCATAATGTAATAATTACCGGCAATTATATTGAAAATAACACTTCTAATGGAAATTATGCTATAACTCATTCCGGCACATCTTCTTCTATTATCGAAAACAATGTAATTAAAGGTACTTTGTCTCTTTATAATTGCCAGTTCAATAATAACATAATCAGAAGCGGTATATTTGTTGATTTGATCAATACGATACCACACAATAATATCTGTAATGATAATCAATTAGGCACTACAAACGGCAATCAATCCCATAATATGGCCAATGTTTTTCTTAATACAGGCAGTACAGACGGGAGATGGAAATTGGCAACAGGTTCTCCTGCGATTGGAGCCGGACTTGGCGGAGTTAACTGTGGCATGTATGCAGGATTATATCCCTATAAACTCTCCGGGATTCCACCAATTCCTACTATTTATGAGTATTTTCAGATTCAAAATACAAATACTCAGCAACTTCAGATTGATTTTACAGTGCATTCCAATAATTAGGAGGAGGTATGTTAACTTCCATTGTAAAAAGATCACGAGCAGAAACTAAGAGTCATGTGACAAAATTAACAGGGATATTGTTGATCCTGCTTTTTGTTTCTGTTTTATCAGCAGAGAGCATTGTTCGGGCAGAGTATTTTCTGAACAATGATCCGGGACTGGGTAATGGTGTTTCTATACCTGTTCAATCCATAACAGGCGATGCATATACTTACCATTCAGAAATCAATATTAACAATTTGAATCCAGGATTTCATCGTTTATTAGTCAGAGCTAAAGATAGCTCCGGGAAATGGACACAAACCTCTCAACGATCCTTTATGTTTATTACCTCTGAATCAGTTTTAGCAAACATAGTTAAAGCTGAGTATGTTCTGGATAACGATCCTGGATTGGGGCAGGGAGTGAATATACCAATTCAAACTATTACAGGTGATTCCTACAAGTATCATGCAATTGTTGATATTAATAGTTTAAACGCCGGTATTCACAGGTTATTGGTCAGAGCAAAGAATACTGCCGGAAAATGGACACTGACATCGCAGTCCTTATTTATAAAGATTGCCATAGAACCGGTTTTACCGAACATAGTCAAAGCAGAGTATTTTCTGGATAATGATCCCGGTTATGGTAATGGGACAAATATTCCGCTTCAAAGCGGTGGAAGCAGTACCCAGAGTCTTAGTTTTACCAAAGATATCAGCAATCTAAGTGAAGGATTTCATCATATTTTTATCAGAGTTAAAGATGCAAAAGGGTGTTGGACTATCACCCAAAACCGGGCATTTTTCAAAGCACAAACAGAATCAGGAAATCCTAATATTGTTGCTGCAGAATACTTCATAGACACTGACCCGGGCTTAGGTTTTGGCACCACGATTCCTGTCAGTCCAGGAACAACAAGCACAAAAAATCTTGATTTAGCAGTAAGTATAAACAACCTGAATGCAGGGTTTCACAGCATATGTGTGAGAGTAAAAGACACTAAAGGCAAATGGACACAGACATACAATCGCAGGTTTTACTTTGAAGAAAATCTACCTGTTCCACAAGTATGTAAAGCAGAGTATTTCTTTGATACAGACCCCGGTATTGGACGAGGAATACCAATCACAGTATCTCCAGACACAAGTTTAATAGTATCCTTTACAGCATCAATTCAAAATCTGACTGAAGGAAATCATAATATTTTTGTACGGGTAAAATCGGACGAATGGAGTCAGACATTCGCAAAAGCTTTTACAGGGGGAGCGACAATTGAGCCTCCGGCACAAGTAACCGGTGTACATATAAACATAGTAAATTATGATGCAATTATCAGTTGGAATCCTGTAACACAATCGATTTATGGTCATCCATGCAGTCCTGATGCATATCTTGTATTATATAGCGAGAATCCGTCAGATAGTGCCAATTATTATTATCTTAACTATACGCATAATAATAGTATCACTCATACCGGAGTTACCCGATTTCGAACTTCTATGTTTTATAAGGTAATCGCGGTAAAGTATCCTCAGGGAAGTTATTTAACGTATTTACGGAAATTAAGCAAGAGTAAGAAACAAATAACATGGCCGGAACTAAAGCGAAATATAAATACTCTTTATGAGTTGGATGGAGGTATTAAGAAGATTAAGTAATAGTATGGAGTCTCGAGTCAGAGGAAATTGAGAGTTGAGAGTGAGGAAGAGAGCAAGGATTAAGAGTTGAGGAAGTCGGGAGAGTTGAGGAGAGATTTCTGAGAAATGGACTAAATGGACATTATGGACGATACGGACGGAAGGGAGTTGAGGGATGTTTTAAGAATATTTAGCATCGATATACAGGATGGACAGGATAAGAGAATAATTATAAAGAAAATCAGTTTTCGGTTCTCTTGAATTGTCCGAAGGACAAAAGACTATTATGAAAAAAGGACGAGTCTTGAGTCTGGATGAGACGCTTTTCCGGAATTATCTCACACAGAGGCACAGAGAACACAGAGAGGGAGATTAAATCAGGAAGCAAAATTATTTTGACATCAGGTTAGATATATAGGATTTGTTAGTTATTAGTTATTAGTTGTTAGTGAGGAGAAGGGAAAGGAAAGGATTAAGGATTGAGGAAAGAGAGGAGAGAGCGTGTTAAAAGATTATTTAAATAAGACCTTTAATAATTTGAAGATCTATTTTAGATTATTTGAAAGTGACGCAGATTTAACAAGATGCCACGTTACATATGATGTCAACAGTGCGATAATGATTTATGATAACTGTAAATTTGGATCATTCAAGGCTACCGGATTTGTAATATTACGCTATCAAACAAAGAATAATCCGCCCTTTGAGGTATTCGTTAGTGAGGAAATGGATAATTTAGGAGAAAAGCAAATTGAGTTAATCAAGAATTTTTCAATTTACTTATTACTGAATGATAAGTATTTTAAGTACAATAGTACTTATGTAAAGAATTGTTTAGATTTCTACTATGATTCGTTTTGTCTTGATGACGAGTTGAATCAAAATTCGGAAGAATATTATGAAAATGTAGCAAAGATTAACCAACCCTATCCGATCAAATACTTCAATCATAATATTATTGAAGTTTGCAAATTGGTAAAAACAGATAACCCCCATTTTAAAAATTTTCTTCACCTGGTCCAGCAAACAAATAAAAAGCAGGAGTGTAGTTTGAATGTCGGATTATGCCTTTCATTGAGACATATTGAACACACTTTGGGACTATTGACAAACGCTGAAATCATACCTGTACTTGTGGATTTAAGTACAAAAAGACCCAAAGTCAAGAATTACTTTAATGCCAAAGAAACTGCTTTTAATATTCATAATGAGGAACTGACTCAGTTTGCCAATCTAGCTAATAGCATGGTTTACAATCAGGGAAGTATCTGCAAAACGAATAGAGAGCATTACGCCTTTATGGCAGACAGTTATTGGTCATTACTATTCTCATTACCCACAGAACTCAGGTATTTTAGTATTAATAAATCATATTATCCCATTGAATACAGTGTAACTGAATCCTGTAGCATCATTTTTAAATGTATAAGTGAAAGAAATAATACCTGGTATTCCGAAATAATCCTTAAGACAAAAAGCATAACGATTACCGGAGATTCAAAAGATCGCACAAAACTTATAAAAACCTTAAACCACTTTGGTCTTGTTGAAATCATGGATAAAACTGCCCAAATTATCGAATTAACTAATGACAGAGCCAAACAGTTAATCAATGCCTATTTTTCTTCCGTTCCATCTTCGTATCAGGATTTATTAGAATTTGTTAAATATGCTCAAAAACTAAAGATTGCGAATCTGGAAATTTCCATTGAGAATAAAACTTTAAATTGTGCAGATTTTCTTCCAATACCAAGCATTTTTGTGAGAAAAGAGGGTACCTTTTATTCGCTAAAACTGTTTTTTGATTATAATCCTGCTAAGAATCCAAATATTGATAAAACTCAACAAATCGAAAGATTCGTTATCAACAAGGAATTCGAGCAAGCATGTAAGAAGATCTTTGATCTGGACGAATTAATAAAGCATCATCCATACAATTTTTCTCATAATATAAGCGAGTATTTTGATATGCGGTTTGTCACTGTTTACGACCAATATTGTTTGATGAACTATAACGTATTTCCAAAATGGCTGGCAACAAAAGGGAAGGAATATATAGAACTAGGTTTCCTGATCTTCACAGAATTTGACAAGAGGCATTACAAGAAATCTGAATTTCAGATGGATGTTCGAATTAAACAAACAAGTAACTGGTTGGAGTTTAAGCCTATCATCATCAATGAAAAGACTGGAGAAGCAGTAGATATCAAGAAATATTTTCCTGAAAGTATGACGATTGAGGATAAAAAAGGAAATATCCATCAAGTCACAGCAAAAAATATTGAGCAATTAGAACTGTGGCGAACTTATGGGCAGTTACACACAGGAGGATTCAGAGTTCCGATTAACAATACTTCTCTCATTAAAAAAGTACTGGAAGAAGAGATCGGCAACCGTAAAGAATTCAAAGATATTGCAACAAATATCGAGAAGTTGAATAGTTTCAAAAAGATCAAGAATTACCCGATTGCCAAAGGGTTTATAGGTAAACTGAGAAACTATCAGAAAGCCGGATATGATTGGCTGAATTTCCTGAGAGAATTCAATTTCAACGGCTGTTTGGCGGATGATATGGGGTTGGGCAAAACAGTACAGACTCTGGCATTTCTCCAAAATTTAAAAGAAAAGAAGACTTTAAAAACATCTCTGCTGGTTGTTCCTTTATCCTCTATCCCGAATTGGCAGGATGAAATCAATAAATTTACTCCGGATATGAAGTATTACTGTATTCACGGAGTAGCTAATTTCAAGTTAACAGAGTTAAAAGAGAACCAACTGATCATAACCAGTTATGCAACTCTCAGACAAAAAATCAAATCCTTTATTGATTTTCCTTTTGATTATATCATCCTGGATGAATCACAGAATATCAAGAATTACACAACACAGACGGCTAAAGCCATTAAATCCTTAAAATCTGTGAACAGATTAGCCTTGAGCGGGACACCCATAGAGAATAATTTAACAGAGCTATGGTCTTTATTTGATTATTTGAATCCGGGTTTCTTGGGGAATATTGAGTTCTTTAAAGAAAAGTTTTTGGAACCGATCGTGAAGGATAAGAACAAAGAAGTAACCGAATCCTTGAAGAAATCAATATTTCCATTTATGTTGAGAAGAAAGAAACAGGATGTGGAAATTGATCTGCCGGAGAAGAATGAGATAATTCAGCATGTGGAAATGGATAAGGAATTGGAAAAAGCTTATTATCAATTAGCAAAATACTTCAGAGAAAAGATTTCTGAAGAAATAGAAACACAGGGAATGCAAAAGTCATCTAACCGCATATTTGAAGGGATGCTGAGACTTAGGCAATTGTGTTTATTCCCTGAGTTGGCAGGTACACAATTTAAGCAGATCTCCTCTCCGAAATTCGACTTCTTAACTGACCTTTTGGATGATGTTTTGAAAGAAGAGCATAAGCTGTTAATCTTCTCACAATTCACCTCAGTGCTGGATATCATCGGTACATATTTGCAAAAGGAAAAATTGGATTACCTGAGAATTGACGGTTCTTCAACCTTGAAGCAAAGAGAGAAGAGTATCAAAGAATTTCAGAACAATCCGGATAAAACTATTTTTCTGCTCTCCTTGAAGGCCGGAGGAGTTGCTTTGAACCTTACTGCTGCAGATTATGTGATCATCTTTGATCCGTGGTGGAATCCTGCTGTCGAAGCTCAGGCAGTTGACAGAGCTCACAGAATCGGCCAGACCAGGAAAGTGATTTCCTATAGAATAATTGTGAAGAACAGTATCGAGGATAAAATCCTGAAACTACAGGAAACTAAGAAAGAACTAATGAATTCCCTGATCACAGAAGACACCAGCTTATTCAAATCTTTGAGTAAAGAAGAACTGCTGAATTTGTTTAGCTAGAGGGGATGCTTTTAGAGATTTTTACCACGAATTGTGCGAATTAAGCTAATTAGAGAAGGGAGAGTATTGAGGAGAGATTTTCGAGAAATGGACTATATAGATTCAATGGACAGGATGGATTATATGGACAGGAAGGGAAAGTGGATTTTGAAGTAGGGGCGAACCTGTGTGTTCGCCCTTTTCTTTTGTCTGAACAGGGATTCTGGTGAATTGTTTAACCATTAATAAATACCGTATGAACACCAAGGATGGATTAGGCTAATTGTTTGTTGTTAGTGAGGAGAGAGAGGAGAAATGTTGAGACCCGCAGGCAAGTATTAAGGAGAGAGTAGGCAGGGAGAACAGAGGATTTTGGCCTTTCCGAGAAATGGACTCAATGGACAGTATGGACGATATGGACAGGAAGGGAATTGAGAGTTGAGAGTGGGCGGAAATTGACAATTGGATGAGATGCTTTTCGGTACACTGACTTGCACCGACGCTGAATAGATATCAGGCTTCAGTCGTCAGGCGTCAGAGGAAAAATGCTAAACCCGCAGGCAAGTATTAAGGAGAGAGTGGGCAGGGAGAAGGAATAAGTACATAGCAATTGAGGATTGGGGAGATTCTTTTCTTGCCAAAAAAAGCAAACACGATTAAGAGTGGTTATGGTTAAGGCCTTTTCTAAATTAGTTAATAATTGGAGGAAAAAATAAATAAAATATTGGTTATCAGTGCTATTCTGTTAGCTTACACCGGTATCTTTGCCCAGATAGAAATGCAAACTTTAATGAGTTTTGTATCACCGGTAGATTATACTCTTTACGGACACACTGGACTATCTGCAAAAATTAATGGTAATGGCGATCTCAACGGAGATGGTTTCAATGATATTGTTATTGTAGGACACCCCATAGGTGAACCACAATGGCAAACCAAGCTGTATATTTATTTAGGAGGTTCAACTCCCGACAGCATTGCTGATTATATAATTGAAGATCCACAAGCAACCTCTAACAGAGGTAATTTTGGTACATCAATAGCTTTTGGCAACGACATAAACGGAGATGGTATAGATGATCTTGTTGTAGGAAATCCCAATGCCGGATATAATGGTGAAGGGAAAGTATATATCTATTTTGGGTCTGAGCAAATACATACAATACCAGATATAGTTCTTGAAGGATGGAATTATGCAGAAGATAGTTTTGGGCTGAAATTCGGATTTAAAATAGACACTTCCGGTGATTTCAATGGAGACGGATTTCATGATCTGGTGGTTTCTTCAACAGGACCATCCTTTTATTTTAACGGCCAGATAGACATTTTTTGGGGAGGGCCTGCTTTTGATACAATAGCAGATTGGCATCATCAAGGTACTGAACTTGAATTCTTTGGTTATGCAATAGCTGTAGGAGATTTTAGCGGAGATGGGGAGCCTGATTTAGCAGTTTCATCCAGAGCGTCTGACATGGATACCTACGAAATTTATTCAGGAGGGTCTGTAATGGATAACATTCCGGAATTCACTCAAACAGTATCTTCCAGTCACATTATTAAAATGATAATGAATGGTGACTTGGAAAATGATGGTTTCGATGATCTTTTCGTTTACAGTACTGGTTTGTATTTTCAGCATGGATCTTCAGACTTTGCAGGTGGTCTTTTATTATTTCCGGAAATAGATATTAATGGGAATATCTGTAGTTTTTTTTATTCCCGGTTTAATAATAATGATTACTTAACAGTTTCAATGCCTATGGACTCAATTATTTATATCCTGAGCTGCGATTCTCAGGATGTGGTTTTCCCGATATACACAGTAAATAGTGATAATAATCACCTGGGTCGTAGTGAGATGGGATATTTTTTGGGTGATTGTAATGGAGATGAGAATAATGAGTTCATCATATCGACATGGAATAACGATGTCTGCTACTTCAAAGTCTTTACTACCGAACTAAATGCAAATGATGACCATACTGAAGCAACAAGTTCCATCACCGCTATATGTTACCCCAATCCTACATCTTTAGGTTCTAATATTAGTTTCAGTTTGCAAAAGTCTCAAAAAGTCGATATTGTTCTCTATAATTCTAAGGGACAAAGAGTTAAAACAATTAGTCAAAACACATCTTTCAAGTCAGGGAGTCATCAGCTCTATTGGGATGGGAAAGATGAAAATCAACGAAAATGTGCATCAGGCATTTATTTTCTTCACATTCTAGGAGATAAAAGCCGGATTGTGAAAAAAATAATGCATCTAAAATGAGGACTAGCGTCCAGCATATGGTTCTGATAACATATTTCAGGTGTTGACATTCTCAGACCTATAGTCATTGAATATTATTTCTGATTTGACCCACCAGTCTCCGAAAATTGAGCCACAGATATCCTGAAAATGAGCCACCCAATATTCTATACTGATCCATCAAAATAATAATAATAAGTTTTACTACATAGTTTTTAAAATCACACTGTTCAAGCACTTTAGAAGTAGTATCTATACAACAATTGATGAGAAAATGCTTCGCATTTGAGTTTTCTAAGGAATCTGCCAAAATGAGCAATGCAGGAAGCAGAATCCTTACGAATTCCACCTGCTTACCCATTCAGGGTTTGAATATACCTGGCAAGTTGCTCTCCAGCAGAGCTTGCTTCCATTTCTTCAAACATATTGATTTAATCAGCAAAGGGTGTTTTTTCAATATTAGTTTTGTGGAACTGTTTTTCAGATGGTATGTTTTTAAACAGAATATTTATATGTGGTTCCGTTCAGGAGATTGTGTGGCTCAAATTTAGGATGTGTGGCTCAAAATAAATGTAACAGGTGGCTTTTTTGAGGATAATATTCACCTTATCCGATAGGATAACAGATTATAGGTATAGAGAAGGAGATACTTTCCGAGAATTATTTAACAGAGATGCACAGGACGTGATTTAATGGTGAATTATGAATGAGGAAGAAAATTGGGAGAATATTAGTAGTTTAATGCAGGAATAGGTATCCTGACGGCTTTAACCACCCCGTCAGCAAGCTGCTACCCCTCCAATGGATGGGAATTTCGGAAAATAAGCCAAGATATCATTTAACCTTTTTGGTTCCGGCTTGCCTATGTTAGGTTTTTAACCACTAATGGATACTTATTTGCACGAATAGGGTGAGAGAGAATATATTTAACTAACATATTCATAATAATTGTCCTATAATATGAGCAAATGGGTATTTTCAATTATATAAACTTTTAAAATAAAAGAATTAATTAAGCCATAATACAATTACATTTTTATGAAAATTTTTATATATTTCTTGACTTGTTAGTGCTGATTTTGTCTTTGTGTTGCCAAGCAAAATGAATTTGGAGCAAACTATGATGAAGGGTTATTATGGCATGATGATGCCAAATGTTGGAAGAGGTGTTCTATTATCAAAATTTCTGAACTTTTGTATTCCTTTTCAATTCATGAAACACTTTACACCTAAACTGCCATTAAAAAGATTCGCCAACTCAACTCACTCAGAAATTATCTCTTATCTTTTATCTCTTAACTTGTCCCAGACTCAATCCTATTTCCTGTTTTCTCCCTTCTCCCAACTCATAACTCAGTCCTATGTACTCAATCCTATAGTATTCCCCCCCCCCATTTTCAGCTAAAACATTACTTTTCAACACTTTACACTTACATACAAATCACTCATACAAACATAAAACTCTTACTGAACACATTACAATCAAATTATCTTTTATCTCTTCCCAGATCTCTTTCTTCACTTCCTTTCCCGAAACTCACAATTTACAATTTGATGTTTTCTCCAACCTTAATACTAAATGTCCAATCCTGTCTCATTTGGTTTCTCAACTCATGCTTAAATATGCTAAACTGCTTAAGTGATTATTTTAAAAAATCAAAAACGATAAATTACATAAAGAGGTATATATGAAAAAAAGAAATATGCTACGTTTAAATCTGCTATTGATCGTATTTATAATAACTTCATGCAATTTGTTTACTAATACGAATAAAAGCGATGGCAAGACAATAGTCTGGAAAAAGAAGAATTCTCCTATTGAAATAGGTACATGTTTTGTCGTTCAAAAAGATGAAACACTGATTATAGAACCTGGTGTTGAAATTCGATTTCGTGGCCTTGATGAACCGGGAGATGATATTGATTCTGTATCGATGCTTAAAAATTTAAATAAAAACCTAAAAACTAATTCTGATATCATTACCAAAGCAGATCCTCTATTAGGTTGGATATTAGTAGAAGGAAAAATAATCGCAAATGGGAAACCAGATAATCGTATTACTTTTTGCAGTTACCCACTAAATAATAATTTTTTTTATTCCGGGAATATAGTTTGTAGGCCTAATTCAAAAGCAGAATTTTCTTTTTGTAATTTTTCGAATCTCAAAATTACAAAAACTGAAACCACTACTAGTTATTATGGCTCAATAAATTTCTCAAACTCAGCTGCAGAAATCAGTGATTGTATTTTTGACAGTTTATGTAGTAACATTATGGTAAATGACAATACAAGTTTAATATTGTATAGAAATGAGTTCAACAATAGAGTTACTGGCATTCGTATGGATCATTCCAATATTTTTATATATAATAATTTGTTCAACAATAGATATATTCCAATCAGCATCAGAAACGGTTCAAGCCCTACAATAATCAATAACACATTTATCAAAGTCTCACATTGCTTTGAAAACTACAAAAGCAGTCCCAAAATTTACAATAATATCTTTTACGGAATCAGGGACCATTTATATTTGTTCACTTGGGGTGATACATCCAATATTGATTATAACTATTTCTATTATAATAAGCCCCTTCCACTTGGGTATTTCAAAAAACACAATGCCTATAATATTGATCCACTTTTCATAGATGCACTTAATGGAAATTATCGACTGAAGGAAAATTCTCCCTGCATTAATTCTGGAAAAAACAATATAGTTAATAACCCAAATTTCAATATGGATTATTATGGCAATAGCAGAGAAGTAAATGAATTAATAGATATCGGCATGTCCGAATATCAAAATAAAAAAAGGAGAAGTAAATGAAGAAACTAATTCTCGCTGTGATTATTTTCCTAAGCATATTCAATGCTTGGGCTCTTGATCAAATTGAATCTTTGAATCTTGGCCCACAAACTTGCACCAGGCCCCGTTATCCTGAGCCAACAAAACATGAGGATTATAAAAAATTGGAAGATGTGCCTCATTACTTGTGGTCTTTTGGCTGTTTTCCAACTGCCGCAGCAATGCTAATAGCCTACTATCAAAATCATGGAGGTGATTGGAGTTATTTATATCCTCAACGTAACTATTATACTACAGAAACGTGGAATTGTAATTATACTTTTGGACACTACGGTGGTGATCAAAGTTTATGGTATAATAACATTTCTGCAACATGTCAACTCAATCAAGTGTATTATTCGGATTATGGTAATGTAGGGGATTATTGGGTTGGTGTAGATGACTATACCACTGATCCATACTCTTTAGCAGGTAGAACTGAGCATTCTCCCGATTGTATTGCTGATTATGCAAATACAAGTATTAAAAATCGTGGAAATGCAGATGGAGCAACAACAATTTCATGCAATTCTGGAGGATTAAAAAAATATTACTATGATTTGGTTTCTATAGGAGACCAACAGGTAGACGCAAATGGTGATCCACTACCTGTAACATTGGGACCTGTCGGCTTAGCAGATTTTTTAACCAACTATTGCAGCGGAGCTTCACTCGATGAGGTATTTAGTCAGAGAAGAGCCGGGTACGCTGGAGATCTGGCTGGTTTCACATTTATGGAATACAAAGCTTTTATTGATGAAGGAAAACCTATTCTATTTGATGTTATAGAAACAAATGTTACCAACCCTAGACATCATACAATTATTGGTATTGGGTATTTATGGGATTCTGATGTTAGTGGATCTGAGCAAGTTATTTATTTAGATACTTGGTGTTGTGTTGAACATGCTATGTCTTGGAATGGGACAAGTTCGAATAGTTGTATTAATGGAAATGCAACATATACATTTGAAATAAAGTCTGCACAAGTTGTAACTTTATATGGTACTGTTGGTATAGAAGACTATGTTCTAATTACTAATCCAACCAGTCAAACAGTCAGTATGAATCCAGGTGCAACTCAAAGCGTTACAGCCCAATTTTATGACGAAGATAGCCCACCAGTAGATAACATAGCAAATTGGAGTTATTCTTTTGAGTTACTTCATAGTGCAGGTGCTTACAGCGTTAGTTCCGGATCGGTATCCTCCACAAGCAGTACATACACACGTTCCTTCACAGCTCCCACCAGTGCTCAGTTAACGGCCTTAGGTTATTCTTGGTCCAGAGATACCAATGGATACATTAAGGGGAGAATCAAAATTACAGGAACAGATAGTGATGGAGTTTCACATGAAGCAGAGCGAACAGTTTCATTAAGTTATTTGCCTGAAAAACCACTGGTATATGATAATTGCCAATATGGCTCAAATGTTATATTAACTGTCCGGGCAAATGGTGCTACGTCCTTAAAACTTTATTATGGGACTACTTCAGGAGGACCATACAATGGAACAGGAGCTACAAATGGACCTTCTCCTTTTACTGTCAGTAGTGATAATACTATCAATATTGGAAACCTGACTCCGAATGTGACCTATTATTTTAAAATCAAAGGAATAAATGGAGCTGGCGAGAGTGTTTATTCAGATCAGTTTACTTATAAACCTGTCACTGCATCAGGGACACTGGCAGTCAATGAAACTTGGAATTGCAATGTTTATCTTCTTAGTAATTTAACAGTACCTTCAGGTAAAACGCTAACTATTGCAAGTAATAAACAAGCAAAACTCTGTAATTCTTCGGTATTAACAGTAAATTCAGGAGGCACCTTAACAATAAGCTCCGGGGCAAAGATTAAAGGTGAAACTCTATCCTCAATATCACCAGCTGTTACAGGCAATTCAATAAATGTAAATGGCACATTGGTAATTAACGGAAATGTTGAGTTTTTAACGGATGGAAACAAAAAATGGGATGGATTAAAAATTACTAACCATACTAATGCTTTGACTTTTAGTAACACAAAATTCACCAATTGTTCTTTAAATTTGGTTAATACTCAGTCAACCATAACCGGAGCTACTTTTACTAATTCCAATTTAACAACTACTGAAAAGAGTATTAATCTTACCAATTCGGCATTTATTCAAAGCCCCATAACAGCGACACGGCTTTCCACAACAGGTTCGGCAACAGCAACAGTATCAAATTGCAATATTAATACTTCAACCTTAACCGGAAAGAATGGTGTGTATATTTTAGGTTATAATATTGCTAATGTTAGTAGTAATGTTATTGAAGCAAAACAGTATGGAATATATTTGAAGGAAGTATCCAGCAGTACAGTTAGTAACAATACAATACAGAATTCTATGATCGGTGTCTGTTTGTACCATTCAACAGCGAACATTACGGGATCTAATATAGTCAAAAATAATCAAAGAGGTATTTATGCTTTGAATAGCAGTGTTTGGAGTCTGGTAGGGAATCAGAGTACACCATTGCAAACAATCAATGACAACACTCTGGAAGAAGTTAAATTCAACTATGACAGTGTTCCATTTAATGCATGTTACAACAAGATTTATGATATTGATGAATTAACAACAAGCGTGTTTGTGTCAGTAGCCAATATGAGTGCCACAAATATTGACTTCAAGAACAATTATTGGGGACCTGGTGCGACTCCCGATGTATCAAGAATACCAGTGTCAGCCAATTTTAGTCCGATAAACGGGTTCTTGTATTCACCAGTTTGGAATCCCGGAGTAATTACAATGGCTTCTAATTCACAAGTCAAGGACTTGTTTTTACAAGCCTTGAGTATGGAAACTGATGCCAAAACTAATAATTATGATGAAGCAGAAGCTCTTTATAAGTCAATAATTAGTAATTATCCTGACTCTTATTTTAGCTCATTAGCTGCAGCTCAGTTGTTAAGGGTCTATGAAAAAAATAATCAGGATTACGAGAATTTGTGTAATTATTATCTTACTCAACAAAATAATGAATTAGCAGATTACTCTTTCTATTTATCTAATTACACAAAGCTTAAGTCAGATCAGTATCAATCTGCTATTGAGGGATTTGAAGAGATTTTGGACAATCCACCAACTTTAGCTGATTCGGTTTACTCTGCCATTAATATCGGGTATTCTTATCTTATGATGCAAAATAATACAGGAAAGTTTGATTATGATGGACGTTATTTTTCACTGAAGCCAAGCTCAATGGAAAAATATTTATTAATGGAAAATGATTTACTGAGTTTACTGACCAATGATAAATCAGATAACGATCCCGATCATGGAAATAATCCAAACGATCTTTGCCCAAGTATGGTTTTGAACAATAATTTCCCAAATCCATTTAATCCCAGTACTACAATTTCATTCAGCATTCCAACAGATGCCAAAGTTGAACTGGAAATATTTAATATTAAGGGACAAAAAGTTCGAACCTTAACTAAAGAAGTAATGACAAAAGGCAATCATAATGTTATTTGGAATGGTGATAATAATAGCAATCAACCAGTGTCTTCAGGCATTTATTTCTACAAATTAACATCTGGTAATCAAACAATTACTAAGAAAATGATAATGATAAAATAGGACTAGCGTCCAGCACCATTAGCATGGAGCATTTTATTCAGAAGTGCATACATGGTATTGATAACAGTCATTCCTGTAGTCATATGATACGAAATTTAAATAGGCTATGCAAATAGCATAGTTTTGAATAAATCATGATTGAGGAGCAGGGATAATGCCTTGCTCCTTTGTAAAGACATAATAATTTAATAAATAAGAGGAAAAATGAAAAAAATTATACTACTAATAATGCTACTCAGCATTACTTGTATTGCCTTTTCAAGTACAGAAATTGTATCAGGACGGGATTTTTTTAAAAAAACATATCACAACAGTGGGAATAATTACAGTACTGAAATTAGTATAAATCCTGTTCACTATTTAAATAATAATAATGAGTTTGTAGAAATTCCGCAAAACACTCCTGCTACTGATTCTTTAACTGCTTTAGCATTTAAACAGTTCGAGAGCAGAAAAACTGAGCATGAATTTACTTGGATTAATGGAATGCAATACACAAAAAGAGGAAATTCTTCTGGTCCTTACCAATATTTTCAGCAAAATTTGAATAATCCAAGAATTGGAAAATTCTTGCCCACAGAATATCCACCACAAACATATAGAAGTATTATGGAGCTTTGGTCTATTGGGGGAAGACAACTAGTTCCAAATTATGATTGGGATGATGGCGATGCCATAAACATTTCTGACATCAGATTCCAATTATCTTGCCAGGAAGCAAATTCCCCGCAATCTCTTAAACTCTACAAGTTATTTAACGAAAACTTTGTTGATGAAAATGGAGATGCTGAAATAATCTATGAGCAATTAACCCAACCGGCACATTCAACACAAATAGGTACAATCCCTTGGTCTAACGGCTACAATACAAGCACAATTAATAACAATATCAATGGAGCTAATCTCAATCTAAATCCCTTCTACATTGATGAAAATACTTGTGGCGGTAAAATGGTTCTCACAATGCCTGTTTCAGAGGAAGGTACCACAGCAAGTAATTTCAGAGTAAATAATTTCATAGCAACTATCACTTATAACTGGGTGCCTGCAGATCCGGTTGTTAGAGTAGATGCATGGGGTGCTACGATGATTCAGGCTAAAGACCAAAGTGGTAATGTCGTATCATATGTTTCAACTCCTGATATGAATGGAATATTTCACTTGTCAGTACCTAATCTTATGATTGGAACAATTGAGGCGGTTGGCAACAACAATTATCAATTTAGCCCGGCTTCCCTGCCTTTTGGGCCGTATGATGAATTGGAAAACAATCCCCATGATACCTTCACTTTCACACAAGTTCCTGCCAGCCATGTATCTTTGCCTTTAACCAAAGATCCTCGTTCATCTAATACAGTATATTATCAAATCTATGATCCTCAAACTTTCTTAATTTATGGAGAAGGACAGAAAACATTTACTCAGAATATTTATTTGTGTCCTCAGCGACCTCAAACACTGCCAGTCGGATGGACTGCAAGATTGAGAGTTTTCACCATTAATGATGAGTTTGATGAACTCTCTTTTGATATCACTTTTACAAGTGCTTTTGGGAGCAATATCAATCTGCCTAATAGTTCTTTTAACCATAATCCTACGAAAACAGCTTCAGTGCCTACTGCTCTTTATCCAGATATCCAAACTGCTTTAGACAGGATAAAAGATGGCGGTACTGTTACCCTGAATAACCAGACCTTTACAGGACCACGGAACATTAACTTAAGCATTGGCAACAAGTCTTTATTTGTTAAAAGTGCAAATCCCGCACTGGCATGTAATATCAACGGAAATGGCACAGGTAACGGACTGACTTTAATTAACTCAAACAGTGTCATCAAAGGAATAACCTTTCAGAATTTCTTTATGACTTCTCCCAATGTAAATAAACTTAGTCCCATAAAAATTCTCAATTGTTCTCCAAAAATATGGTATTGCAAGTTTCTCAACAATGAAAATTTCCCTCAGGGAGGTGGCATAAACATTGAGAATGGTTCCCCTGAAATCACCAATTGCATATTCAACTTTAACAAAGCTGTTCAGGGTGGTGCAATTTATGCTATAGGTACATCAAAACCAATTATGAAAGATAACAGTTTTGAAGGAAATTGGGTACAAAAAATCGGAACTACCTGGGAACCAAAAGGCGGAGCTATTCTTATTGACGGATCAGCGAATATCGATCTGAAAAACAGTACGTTTCTCCACAATTATGCACCCAAAAGCCCTACAAACGGTTTTGATGGCGGGGCAATATACTTGACGAATCCCACCACTTCTGTCATTGATAACTGTGTCTTTAACAATAACTGGTCAAGTTTTAGAGGTGGAGCGATCTATGTCGAAACAGTCCCCGCAAATACTACCCTTAAGATCAGTAATAATGAGTTCAAGAATAATCTGATTGATCATATCGAAATGGAAGCAGGTGCCAGTAGTTTTCACGTACGCTATCAGTTGGGTACATCCTATTTGTACCGTAATACTTTTCATGATACTTATCAGGAGCAAACCTACAATTATAACAACAATTGGCCTGTTAGAACCGGTAATGAATACTCCTTACAAACAGGAATTCTAAAATTAGTAAATAATTCTTTTACTGACTGTCAGGGTATGGGTGATAGCTACTGTTCATCTTTGGTTACAGCATATAATCCTGTGAAGTTTGTGAATAATATCTTTAGTGCAAATAAATCCTACAGTGTTATTGCTACTGATCCAAGTCTGCCAGTTACATTTGAATACTGTATTTTTAACAACATCGCAAATACAAATATTGGTTCAAATAATGTTAATGTAACTTTAACCAATTGTAAGCAAGCTTGTCCTCCGCTCCTGGATACCGATCTCACTCCTTCCTGGACAACAGATGAATATTCGCCCTGTATAGATGCCGGCAAGCCTGATACAGACGGAGACGGAATATCCTGGAAAACTGATTTTGATGATATGGATGCTGACGGTACCAGAGCCGATATAGGAGCTAAAGCTACGGTTGTCCATCAAATGGATTCCAGAACCTTATTACCACAGGGACAGAATGGCTACATCAATTGGGTCAGTTTCCCGTCTTTGAATACTGTCACAGATGAGCAAATGATTATCCATAACGGCCTGAGTCAAATAGTGGAAAATGTGTATGCTTTTAATCAGATGAGCTGGCTGGATTTTGACAATGATTTTCATCTAGCTTGGCAAACGAGTACAGATTTGAATCTTAATCTTAATCGTGCCCAAGGATATAAGATTTGGCTGAATCAATCTGTTCCCATTGAATTATCAGGTTTTAAATTATCCAAAGATAATGTAATTATCCTGAGAGCATACAATGATGATCCTAATGATGATCCCAATAATGAACTTTATTGTAACTGGATCGGGTATTATCTTGATAAAGCAATGACTCCCTGGGATGCTTATGCACCTGTATTAGATAAAATTGACATGATAAAATCCCGTTATTGGTCAACATATAAAAATCCTGACGGAACCTGGACAGGAAAAAACATTGGAATTCGTATGTTAATTAATCCCGGAGAAATGGTAATGGTGCATGCAACAGACCCATGTTGGCTGACACTCGGCGGAGTAGGTGACAAGTTTGATCCTACATATTATCCTCAGATCAGAACTTTTACCTATAAAGAAAAAAGTGATTATCTGCCTATCTACACATATTTGGAGCTGACGAGTAAAAGCCAGCCACAGGAAGTTGGCTTGTACATTAACGGTATTTGTAAAGGTGCTGCGGTAATCCAGGATTCCTTAACTCAGATCAATGCTTATGTCATCGGAGATACAATAGACTGGGATACTGCCAATGTAGAATTTGTCCTGCATTATGCCGACAAGTCCATGGATAATACAATAAGCAGTTATGGTGTGTTTGATTACAAAACCAAAAAGTATTTCAAGAAAAGTCTGAATCTTGGTGACAAACAGAATTACTATACCGTTAAATTAGGAGAAGGAAATGATATTGAATTACCGGAAATGACAGAGCTTGCTCAGAATTATCCGAATCCGTTCAATCCTTCCACAACCATTAATTATACTCTGAAGAGTGAAAGTCAGGTTTGCCTGGAAATCTATAACATCAAGGGACAGAAAGTAAAATCTCTGGTTAATCAAACCAAACCTGCCGGATTCTATAACATTGTATGGAATGGTAAGGATACTAATAATGCAAAATGTGCCAGTGGTATTTACTTCCTGAAAATGAAAGCAGATGGTAAAACCTTGACACGCAAAATGATGCTCATAAAATAATTGAGAGTTGACAATTGAGAGTTGATAGTTAAGATAAGACACGGTTCCTGCGAAATGGGCAGGAACCGTGTCATTTGTACTGGGGAGAAATATGAAGTATTTTTTGAGTTTACTTGGGTTTGGGTTGATGGTGGTTAATCTGTTTTGCACAACTTTCAATATCAAACAGGATGGGACAGGGGATTTTACGACCATACAGGCGGGGATCAATGCTTCTCAGGACAATGATATCGTTCTGGTTTATCCTGGAACTTACATGGAGAATATTAATTTTTCCGGGAAGAATATCACTGTTGCCAGTTTGTTTTACTCAACAAACCAGGAAATATACAAATATAACACAATTATAGACGGGCATCGGAGCGGTAGTTGTGTACAGATAAAATCCGGCGAAACAAATGCACATTTAATTGGGTTCACATTACAAAATGGAAATGGGACTTGGGTAGTTATTTCATTTCCCAATTGTGGGGGTGCGGTCTATGTGTCCAATAGTACATGCTATATAGATAATTGTATTATGACAAAGAACAGTGGAACTCATGGAGGAGGGGTTTTTGGATATCAATCTACCATCTATTTGTCAGGCAGTTCAATTCATGAGAATATTACAGAAATTGATGGTGGAGGAATTGAAGCCTTAACTAATTCCAGTATATTTTTTTCAAGTAACAATTTCAATAGTGTATTTAATAATTATTCTGCTCGTGGACAGGACATAAATATCATGCAAGCTACAAATCAGCCTGAAATAGTATTAGATACAATGAGTGTGATTTCAAATGAAATTGATGAGTATTTTATTATAAATCCCATGTCGAATACTTTCACAGTTAGCGGACAGCATCAGGCTTTGACCTTGGTTAATCATGATCTTTACATATCCCCTGACGGGAATGATCAGAACAGTGGTCTAACTCCTGCCCAACCCTGGAGAACCATTGCCAGAGCGATGCATTTGATCGAATCCGACAGCTTGAACCCCAAGACAATTTATCTGGCTCCCGGAACCTATTCCCGCAACCAGAATCAGCAAATCTTCCCGGTCGCTTTGAAAAGTTTTATTTCTCTTATTGGAACTGCTCCGGAAAATACTATTTTTGATGCAGAACTACATAAGACCCATCTGAACATTTACAAAAAAAAGAACATTACTATCAGGAACATCTCTTTCATTAACAGTTATTGTGAAAGAGCGAATACAAAACCATTCGATACAGACGATTGTTCCAACCTGATTCTTTCAGATCTGATTTTTCATGACAATAATGTGGACTATGGTAATGCAATGAAGTTAATAAGAACGTCCCACGTGGTTCTTAATAACATTCAAATTTATAATCAGATAGCTTCAAATGGCACTACTGCCGGTATTATTTTTGACGGTTACCCAACTTTTATTATGAATAACATAGTTTTTAATGATTTACATAGTGATGCAGTTAGTGGAGGGGTTGTATGTTTTTATACAGTTCATGCTAATGCTGTTATCAATAATTGTATAATGTCTAATAATTCATCTTTTGAATATGGATTAATGCAATTCTCAAATAGTGAAATGCCAGCGGATGCTACCCTGAAAATGTCGAATTGTCTGATCTTTAATAACATCTGTCAAAATGGTGATTATGGAGGAGGAGTCTTAAATATTCTTAACCACAATGAGACTCCTTTACAAATATCAAATTGCACTATAGCTAATAATCACGGTACTACTAGCAAAGTACTTCATGTGAATGGTATCGAAAATTATGATAATATGATTCTTTACAATCCCGATATTGCTAATGAGATTTATATTCGACATGGCATTGGTACGGAAAATTCTTTAATTAATCTTAATTACTCCTGTCTGAGAGGCGGATTAAGTAATGTATCTTTAGAAGGAGAAGCCATCTTCAACTGGGGCGATGGCAATATTACCTCAGATCCTGGGTTCATTGGTGGTGATTTCACAAGTCCTGATTACTATAAATTAGCGACAGGATCACCCTGTATAGATGCCGGAACTCCCGATACAACAGGTTTGTACATTTATCCCTCAGATTTGAGTGGTAATCCCCGCGTCTGGAATAATAGAATTGATATGGGGTGTTATGAGTATGATTCGCATGGTAATAATGATAACAATGCCAGCATACCAGACCTCGTTAACCTGAGAAATTATCCTAATCCGATCAGACTTGGTTCTGAGGGAAAGTCAGGTAATCCTTACACCTTCTTCGAGTTTACTCTAAAGGATAAGATTAAGTCTAAGGCAGTTATCAATATTTACAATATCAAAGGACAAAAAGTCAGAACTCTGGATACAAACAAAAACATTTCCGATCTGGCCAAAGCTTGTGGGCTTTCGGGTAAAGACACTGCTATGTATAATGCCAATGCTTACAGTGTCGTCTGGGATGCCAAAGGTGATAATTTCAAGTCACTTCCTACGGGAGTTTATGTTTATACATTGTCTGTTGATGGAAAGCATGTGGCTTCGAATAAATGTTTAATTTTGAAGTAGTTTTAAATAGATTTGGCATATTTATAGTTTTCAAGTAGAATCGACGAGACGTCGATTATTCCCAGTTGACGGGAAGAAAGTGGCGAGTAATAAATGCCTCTTGTTGAAGTGAAAAGTTAAAAGAGAAGAGATAACTAACCGCCTATTTTTTTCAATCGGAAATGAGGACATCGGTTCAAAGCAAAGCAATACAGTCATTTTCAGATGGTTTTATGACAAAAAAGGAAAGAAAAAGTGTAACAAAAAAAAATCTCTTGCGTTATATATGGTAGTATAATTTTATGATAATAGTTATTCTAATTATTTAAATTAAGGAGGCTTTGATGAAAAGCAGACTAAAAACTTCATTTATTATGTTAGCAGCATTAGCTCTGATGGTGCCTATATTCAGTCAGGCAACAAAACCAGTAGCAGCCAAGGGTAAGACCTCTATCGTTGGTAAGATCAACAACAAACCTATTACTTTGAGTGAATTCAACCAAATGTTGGAAAATTTTTATAGTAATGCCAAGCAACAAAACAATGTAAAGACTTTGAACGGAGAGCAAAAGACGCAGGCAAATGATGATCTTTGGAATGAGTTAATCAAGAGAGAGATCTTTGACATGGAGATCAAGAACAAAAAAATTGCTATTACTCCTGTAGAATTAGATGAATATGTTAAGAAAAATCCTCCGGCACAGGTAAAGCAAATTGAAGTTCTGAAAACCAATGGTAAATTTGATATAGCTAAGTATAATCAGGCTATTCAGGCTGATAAAAAGTTTAAAGATCAGATTTCCGAAATGTACAGACAACAATTATTATATGATAAACTTCTCTCAAGTGTAAAAGCAAAAGCTAAAGTTTATGCGGATTCTGTAAAGAAAGAGTATTATAAGAACAATGATCTGGCAGATGCGAAGATAATATTCTTTGATTTCCAGAAGGTTAAAAATTTACCTGCAGTGGAAGACAGTGCAATCAGAAACTATTACCAGGCAAATATAGAAACTTACAAGAAAGATCCAGCCAGAAAGTACCGTTATGTCAAGATTCCCTTGATTCCTTCCAAGGAAGATTCTTTGGGCAGTGCAGCAATGGCTAAGGTTGACTCAGTGTATCAGGCAGTGAAAGCCGGAGCAGATTTTGCTGAAACAGCCAAAAAATATTCTCAGGATCCTACAGCGAGAAAAGGTGGAGATATGGATTACTTCACAAAAGCTAAAATGGGAGAAGAGTTTTTCAACAAAGCTTCCAATTTAGATATTGGTGAAGTTGGCACACCTTTCAGAGCCAAGCAGGGTTGGCACATCATCAAAGTGACGGACAAACGTAAAAATGAAAAGAATTTTGGGGAAGAAGAGATCAGAGCCAGTCATATCCTGATCAAAGTTTTACCTTCAGAAGCAACTAAAACAAAACTTCAGCAGACAGCTAACCTTCTTCACAGCAAGGCCAAGGATATTGGACTGGAAAAAGCAGCTGCTGAACTTAAATATACCACACAGATCACAGACGAATTATTCGAAAACAGCAAATTTGTTCCAGGCATCGGCAGATTTGAGAATTTAGTCAAATTCGCATTTGCCAATAAAGTCGGTACACTTGCAGAAATGGTTACAAATCCAGCTGGAGATTACTTCGTCCCGGAGATTTCTGATTCTTTAGGAATCCACTATGATCCATTTGAAAAGAAATCTACAGGGATCAAGACCAATCTTGAGACCAGAAAAAAGCAGGAAGAAATTGTTAAGATAGCCAACAAGTTTGTTCAGGATAATACACCAGAAAAATATTTGGAAGCAGCACAAAAAGATAATTGGGAAATTATTGAAGCCAAAGATATCAAATCTGAAGGCAATATTACTAAAGTAGGCTCAAATAAGGATTTCAATAAAGCGATTCTAAGTAAAGAGGTTAATCAGTGGACGAATCCTACAGAAGTAAACAAGAATTATTATCTGGCACAAGTTACAAAGAGAGTAAAACCAACACAAAAAGATTGGGAAAAGGCCAAAGCCGGAGAAATGAAAAAAGCCAGAGAGAATGAACAGAATAAGGTTCTTATGGAATGGTATAATAAAGCCAAAGAAAAAGTAAAAGTTGAAGATAAACGTGAAGATTTCTTCAAGATGGAGAGAAAGAAAATGACTTTTGATCCTTCCATGATGCAAATGATGAGTAAATAATTCTTCGAATGAGACGGTGAAAGCCGTCTCATTCTTTTTATGGGAGCCTAAGCACATGAAAAAAATCACTGTTTTCATTATTGCTTTTTTAATACTGTTGGGAGGATGTAAATATTCAGACAATACAAATTCTGTCCCTGCTGATGTTACATATGAGAAAATGGGAACTCTCAGCCTGGCAGGAACTCCGCAAAAGTTGTTTTATAACAGCCAATTGAACAGAGTTTATGTTTACAATGAGGAAAATGCTGTTTATGTGGTTGATTGCTCAAGCGTACTCTACCCAAGTGTTGCAACACAGTTTAGCGTAACTCAGGCAGCGTATAGCAATATTTTTGATATGACAACAGATAATGACAATTATTTATATTTTGCACTTGGTTCCAATGGCGTTAGTATATATGATCTTTATGGATCACCGGCTCAGGCTGGAAGCATATTTCCTGCCAATATTAAAGAGGTAGAGCTTATGAATACCGGTTACAAGACACTTTATCTCACCAATGCCAACAGAATTGAAAGTTATAATGTAGAGCAACCAAGCTACCCGACTCTGAAATCTTTTTATGAGGATATTAATTTAAATCTTAGTTTCTCTACATTGACAGTTACCCAAGGCTTAGTCTTTGCAGCCGCAAACACAAGAATGTATGTTTTTGATTCCAGCAATCCGAATATTATATCGAAGATAAAGCATTTGGATTATCTAAGCACTATCAGAAACATTATATTCCAGAACAATTATTTTGTTGTTATGACAGATTATGAGGCAAATATTTATAGCACATCCGATATAACACAGGATCAGGAGTTAAGCAGAATATATTTCAATCAAGCCCCGGATGCTGTACAACTAATAGGCAACCATTTGCTGATAGCTATTGACAATACGATTTCTCTTTATGATATATCCAATCCTGATATACCTGTTTTGCTGGACAATACAAGTTTTACACAATCTATTAAAGATGCCAAGTGGAGTGGGAATTATCTCTACCTGATCACCGATGAAGGGCTTGCTATCCTGAAGCTGACGATTAATTCCTAATTAAGAAAGTGACGTTTAATAGAACGCGGATTAACACGGAAAACGCAGTTAATCGCGGATTAGGAAGTTAATGTTCAGATTGGGTACATTATACAATACATTCTTCAATTGTTAACTTTTAGAACTATCACACCAAAAAAGCAATAATATATCGTCCTAGTGGACGGGGACGGGTGGTTGTTCATACCTGCAACTAAAGTTGCAGGCTATGCATCTTTAGTCCTACGGACTGATAGAGAATACCCTACATGCTTCAAGGACAAATGCAAGTGTAATTTGTCTCTAGTTCTTATTAGTTATATGCTTAAAACTTGAACCATCTATCGATTTTTTCGGAAGCTTCACTTAAGATTTTTAAAATGAGATTGATATCCAAAGGTTTGACCAGATAATCGTCAAATCCTGCTAATCTTGCTCTTTTGATTTCGAAAGTGTTAGTATAACCTGTTATCGCAATGATTATTGATAAGGGATTGTCTTTTCTTATTCTTTCACAAAGAGTAATTCCATCCTCATCCGGTAAAGACAGGTCTAAAAACATAACCATTATATTATTATTTTGAACTATCTCAAAAGCACCTTTACTATCTCCTGCTTCAAAAATCTCGTAACCTTTGTAAGTAAATATTTGTTTGATTGTATCTCTTACCATTTCATTATCATCAACGATTAAAACTCTCTTCAAAGAACTCATCTATCCTCCTCCATGTCTATATTTCCTGATTGAATATAATTATATTTTCTTAACTATTCGGATTTTACATCCAATAATTCGTAAATTTTTACAGCATTATGTTTACCCTTAACCAAAACTTCTCCTAAGTATGCGACTTCCAGGAAATCCTTTGCTTTCAAATAGGTTGTTTCACTGATAATTATTTTATTTTTTGTCGGGTAATCTTTATTCAAAGATTCCAGTCTGGCCGAAAGGTTCACAGTATCACCGATTGCAGTATAGTCAAAAATCTGTTCAGAGCCAAGATTGCCGACAGTCACAGTACCAGTATTGACACCGATACCGATTTCGAAGGGAACACGGCCTTCACGGGTCCAACGTCCCATCATTTCATCGACTCTTCTCCGCATTTCCAAGGCTACTTTACAAGCAACCAAAGCATCATTGCCGATATCTACAGGCGAGCCGAATAACGCCATGACAGCATCACCGATGAATTTGTCCAGTGTACCTTTATTATGGATAATAATATCAACCATAGCGGTAAGATATTCTTTGAGATTCTGCACAACTTCTTTAGGTTCATACATTTCCGTATATGTGGTAAAAGCTCTGATATCTGACATTAAGATCGTGATTTCTTTTTGGGCACCGCCGTAAGATAATTTGCTGGGATCCTTGATCAGTTCATTCACCAGTTCAGAAGACATATAATGCTGAAAAGCTTCTTTGATAAATTTCTTTTCTTTAGCTGTTTTCAAATAGTGAGAAATCAAGGACACAACCCATAATACAATCAGCACAAGGGGTAATTCCAGAACAGGCAGAACCAGGTTTTGGGTTGAAAACAGATAATAAGTTATAGTAATGATAACGGCAATAGTAGCTAAGGTTATAGCTAAAGAGATATTTGGCTTAATGAAAGAATTCAGCATATTGAACAAGAGAGCAAATGCAACTAAAATTAAAAAGTAGAGGAAATATGGCCAAGTAAAGAGAAAGTTCCGATACAGAGCCATTTCAATGAAATTAGCATGAATTTCAACCCCTGGTGTCATCTGTTTTCCGATGAAAGGTGTATTGAAATTATCATGCAATTCATCAGCGGTAGAACCGATTAGTACAATTTTATCTTTGAACCGTTTTTCTTTCAGAAGATCATAGAAAGTATCAACATCGAAATCAGGCATAGTAAAACTACTGTCATCAATTACATCAGCAATGGAATAAGTAGGAAAGGTTTTAGCCGGGCCGTAGTAATTAATTAAACAAGTAGTTCTGGAAAGTTTAGGTATTGTAATCGCACCAATCCGGCAGGTTTTTCTCTTATCCATAATATTATTGATATTTGATCCAACCTGTGCAGCGTTGACGGATTTTACTCCGATTGAATAAATAAAATCGGTCTGGTATTTTTTGTAGAGATTATAAGTACGGACAAAACCGTCGTTATCGGCAAAGATATTGACAATTCCCCAGGAATTACCTGTTTCAGTTAACATACTGAGGGGTGGTAATACTTGTTTTTTTTCAAAACCAGTTTGAGAATCTTCGATTACTTTCCCGGAGAAGATAATGTTTTTGTATTTGGAGGCAGTTTGAGCCAGTATTGAGTCTTCAGCAGCATCAGAATGCTCGGTAAACTCAATATCAAAGATGATCTGACTGGCTCCGGCCTTTTCCAGGTTATCAATTAAATGAGCAAAATAGGAGCGGGGAAATGGCCATCTTGTTTTAAAAGAATCGAAGGAAGCATCGTCAATAGCAACGATAACAACCTTTCCGGAAACAGCCCGACTCCCTCGTAAATTAAAAAAGGTATCTTTGGCACGACTTTCAAAGTTGTACCAGAAATCTGTAATATAGAGTAGCTCAAGAGCTAAGACAACAATTATAGGAATTACAAAAAACAGCCATTTCTTCATAATTAAAATTTCTGACTAAACATAAAATTCCAGTTAGTATAGGTACTATTAGCTGATTCATCGGATTCATTTCTGAGAATCTTCCAACCAAATCCTGAAGAAAGCAGAGTATTTTTGAATACCTGATAATTAGCTCCTAAATCATAATACTGTACAGATTGTTCAGAAACAGCACCGCTCAAATAGGAATACCTCATACTTGTATAAGGAATAAATCTATCCTCAAACAAATTTGATTCTGCTCTTAAACTATAGGAATTATAGTTTGTTTTTTCATCACTTGTTAAGAGAACTTTCTTTTCTTCGTTAATTGATCTGGT
>CAYQPF010000051.1:0-29531 GCA_964419225.1 uncultured Candidatus Cloacimonadota bacterium
GAATAGGTAACCCAGTTTACGCCATCACCGTTGAGGTTTTCCATAGTCCATTGGTCAGGTAAAGCAGGAGCTGTTACACCGTCAAAATTCTGTGTATAAGGATAAACAGAATTAATTCCCCAAATACTGAAGGAATTGGGATCGGTAGGATATGTACCAATTGTATTAACATTAGTTGCAACTAATCCGCCATTTGGATTAGAAGCGATATTACCAGCGAGATCCTGAGCGATAACGAAGTATCTTACCACATCTCCACCAGCAAAACCGGTAGTCCCAATGGTGAAGTCGTAAGTAGCTCTGTTTTGAACATTAACTTTGTTAGAATTGTTTCTAACAGGAGGAGCTGCAATAGTTCCAGCAGCACTGAACCATGTACCATTGTTTACATTCCAGTAAACTCTGGGTGCCAAAGTACCAGTAGCGACACCTGTACCATCAGTAATAGTAACAGATAAGGTTCTGTTTCCAGTTTCAGTAGTGCCTGTTAATGGAGTATAGATGATTCCAGGAGCAGTAATATCTGCAGTTGAAATAGCAAAATCATCAATTACCCAACCTTCAGAATTACCTGAAGAATCAGAGCCAAAGCGGAAACGGAACTGAACTAAAGGTAAGCCCATAAATCCTACTAAATTAGTAGTACTTTGAAGCCATCCGGTTGCAGTGTATGAAGTTGTGTTTGACCATTTTGGAGGTGCGATGGGACCGTTTGTTGATGAGCTATTGTACCATTGTGTACTCACAGCAGTATTAAAAGTAGTACCTGAACCAAGATTAGCATCAACTTTTGTCCAGTTAGTACCATCTGTAGTAGCTTCTAAAATACCAGCATCCCAACCTGCTTCAACCATCATATTATGCCAGAAGGAAAGAGTAGGATCTGCACTTAAGCTTGAGAAATTGAAATAAGGAGATACTAAAGCACAATTTAAACCGTCAGAATAATTTCCTGTTTGTTTAGTAATCCAAGCACTTGTGCCTGAATGTGTAGAATTAAGAGTAGTCTTTGCAATTGCACCTCTATACCATTCATTTCCACCACCGGTTTCAATAGTAGTCCAACCATTATCAGTTGTACCATCAAAATTCTCAGCAAATGGGAAAGTGCTGACAGTAGAAACGATTGAATAAGCATAAGGAGTTGTCGGAGCAGAAGAAATCACATATTTTAATGCAGATAAAGCACTGTAAACACCGGCGAAACCAGCTACAGGACTTGAGCCAACATTATTAGGAACATCTTTAGCAACGACAAAATATTGAATTACATCACCACCGACAACAGCACTGTTCAACAAGCTATAGTCCATAGTGAAGGAGAAAGGTGAAGCAGTACTTGTTGTTTGAACAAATTTCCAACCGTTAACAGTACTATTGTTAGCACCGAAAGTATTATTTTCTGTACTCTTCTTGTAGTATAATCTTGGTTTTCCATTAGTAGAAACATCAACTGGATTGCTTGCATCAGTAATAACAACATTACTAAGAGTTCTGCCAACAAGACTACCAGTATTTCCGAAAGGAGTTAAACTGATAGTAGGAGGAATATTATCTGTTGAAGTATAAGTAAACTCATCAGCACCTAAATCAGGAGTGGTAGCATTTCTTACATCACCGTCGATATCATCAGTGATAGCGAAAGGAGTAGTGATCACAGATGCACCTTCATCAACAATAGTTGTAGAAGAAGATGGAACAATGTGAACATTGTAAGGAGAAACAGAACTGATGAAAGGAACATCTTCAGTAACTGCAGCCTGATCAGGAGTAACCACATGAGTCATATATTCAGCTAAAGTTGGGAAGTAGGTAGTTCCATTATAATAGATATTGGATTTTGCACCTACAACACCGCCGTAATAAAGGTTCTTATTGGTAGTAGCTGTAATATTTGTTAAATCTGCACCAGCTCTCCATAAACAGATACGGTTTGAAGTAGCACCGGTATTTGCAGTAAGATCAACCTTATTAACAAAGATATTGTTGATCATATCAACTGTAGTTGTAGCAACAGCAGCAGCAGTGGTATAGATTGCAGCACTTCTGTTTATACCAGTTCCTGTAGCAGCATAGTTCAATAAAACAGTGTTGTGATAAATATTGAATGTTTTACCTGAGCTAAGATACAAACCTGCAGCTGAAGGTGAACCAGTACCAGTAACAGCTTTGATATCATAAACAAAGTTGTTATAGATGTTGTTCACATTATTGGTTGTTGTGTTTGCAATATAAATACCGGCAGGATAGGATGTACTTGTTCCAGTGTAAGCAAGGTCAAATATTTTGTTTTTGTAAATATTGACAGTTAAACCACTGGTAAGGTAAATACCATATACTGAATAACCTGCAAATAAGGTATTGATTGTGTTGTTATAGATGTTTGCAGATGTGCCTGTAGTAAGATAAATACCATAAGGACTGCTGTAAGTACTAGAAGTTGAAATATTCTTAATGGTATTATTATAAATACTGGTGCTGTTGGTTGCACCGGTTCCGGAATAGATACCTGCAGCTGTACCAGTAGAAGTAACGCCATCAATAGTAGTGTTAAACACTTTGAAGTTTGTCTGACTAGTATAGTAAACACCATACATAAAGACATTACTAATTGTACTGGTTCCGCCACTGATACCGATTTCATTACCGTCATCAGGATAAGTGGAATTACCGGAGAAATAGTAACCGGCATAGCAATCAGTAATTGTATTGTTATAGAATTTGTTATTGTTGTTAGCAGTCAACAGGGAGGTTGCATTTACGGAATTAACGTAAATACCTCTTGAACTGGAATTAGCCTTTGTCAGGTTAACATTACAATTCTTGATAATAACATTATTACAGTTATTTCCTGAAGGTCCTTGTAAGTAGTAACCATTTTCCAAATAATCATTTGCTGTAGTACCTGCATCATTGATATCAATTCCGTCAAAAGTTACATAATCGCAACCGTAAAGGAAAATACCAATATCAGTAGTTGCTACAGTACCAAGCATATTGATGACAGGATTTGCACCAGTACCTGATTTTTGGAAGATAATTGGATTAGCAGCAGTACCAGTAGCAGCCAAAGCTAAGGCATAATTATAAGGAGCTGCACCTGCGGTAACGTTAAAGGTTTGACCGGCAGTAACATTAAAAGTTACGGGACCGCCAATACCAACGATATTTAAATCATTGTTAGCAGCAGTAAAGGAGGTATAGTTTCTTGAACCAGAACCAGCCTGATCAATAGTATAAATTCCGCTCATAGGAGCTTTAACTTCTCTATTGCCTGCAGGATCTGTAACAGTAGGAACACGAGCACCAGCAACATTTACAGAGGTACATTGACCATCAATAAAATTTCCTGGAAGAGCAGTAGCAGAAACATCATATGCTAACCAGAAATAATTATTACCATTAGCTAAGGTTTGAGTTCCTGTAAAAGTGATCGTTCCATTGGGATTAGTAACAGCAGTACCAAAAGGAGTAGTTGTACTAAAGCTTGTAGAAGCTCCGGTATAATAACATTTAGCACTGGTTAAATCAGATACAGCAGTAGTACCTGTGGTATTAAATGTAACTGAGCTTGTTGCGAGAGGGCTGGCATCACCGGTTGTAACAACCTGCAAGGCAAGAATTGCTGCATTGGTTGTACCAGGAACAACGGCACCGGTAATTTGCTGAGTCGTACTTGAAACATAGCTCATATTTGAAGGTTGGAAGACTTCGATGTCATCAACATACATATCATTACCATATCTACTATAAGCATAGAACATGATGTAGTTGGTTGCACCGTTGAAAGTACTTGGAATCATAAAGGAATATTGATACCAGCCAATAGCTGCTTCAACAGGAGCTAAAGTATAAGAACGGTTAACCTTACCAATCCAGGTAGCACCGGTAAGCGAATTGGTAGTGTTGACATAAACACCAACTGAGTCATAAGTGGTCGGATAACCACTATCTCTATACATCCAGAATCTGACTTTGGCTGCAGTGTATGCAGACAAATTGGTTGCCGGGGTTGATAGTAAAGCACTATGCCCGGATGTATAAGTCCAGCTTTTGTATTCAGCCATTGCAGCACCACTATGAGGGGCAATACCTGAAGGATGAGCTGTTGTCGTAGCTCTGGTCCACAATGCGGTTGTAGTAGTACCTGTGACTAATACATTCGTCCATCCTGTGGGAGGGAATGTGGTCCCGTCGAATGATTCTGTTAAAATTGTTTGAGCCATTAAGCCCAAAGCTGCTATTACGAAAATCATCGTAAATAGTAATTTTTTCATACTCTTCTCTCCTTTTTTTATTTTGAGTTAAATTGGTTAAAATTCAAAATTTGGAATAATCCAATTCATTTTGACATTAAACAAAAATTATTATCCGACAGCATATCGGATATAAACCCAAACACTTATGATAAAATAAATATCAAAAAATAAGGACAGAGGCTGAGAGTGTAAAACAAATTAAGCAAATAGCAAACCTCTTATAAAAAAACTCCTTATTCTTATTTTCCCCTATTTTTTTCCATACGGTATTATCTTTTCTTTCAAAAAGTTGTCAATTTATTTTTTTTTATTCTTCTATATATACAGTTAAGTCATTGATTTTTGTTTATCTAAGCCAAGCATTACTATGAAATCTAAAATACAACAATAGAGTCTTTGGTCTGGGGGGTAGTTGAGATTTGATTGAAAAGCACTACCCTCCGTCAGTATTGCTGATGAAGGGTAGTTTATTATTCACTGTTTCTTAGGGTTTACGCCCTGGAGAAGCAGTTCATTTGTAATTAGGGAGCTAAAGGAGAAGCTACAACTTTGTAGAATTTCTTTGTGGCAGTGCCAACAGGAATGGAAGCAACATAGTTGTTAGCTGTTGGAGCGATAATTGAAGCACCCCATTCGCCAAGTTCCCAGGAAGCGTTTGGATTATCAGTTGAATAAACAGTATAGCTGTTAGCACCAGCAACAGAAGCCCAATCCAATCTGATTGTTGTAGCGTCAACGTTGGTGATAGTAACAACAGGAGACAATTGGGAAGCAACGGAAATAACCTGAGTTCCGCTGGAAATACCTGTACCATTATAACCTGCAGCTACAACAAGACTCCATTCTGTAGGAGATGTTTTAACAGTAGCCATAGCAGGATATGTAATAGAAGTAAGCAGACTTGGCATCATATACCAGCTGTCTGTTGCAGGTTTGTAAACGAAAACGAAGTTTGATGTTGAGGACCAGGCACCACCCTGGCTACCACCGGCAATAATAATACCTTCGGTACCCCATGTATCGCCATCAATACGATAAATACCACCTACAGGATAATCAGCGAATCTGTTATTATTCTGGGTTTTACTGAGTAATGATTGTTCCAGAGTCATTGCAGATGGTGGAGTATTAGTTGTGCTTTGTGTTAAAGATGAAGCTCCTGGGAAACGGGTTGGAGCGACATTCCAGTCAATTACAGTAGGGTCAGTCAAACTGATAGTACCTACATAAACAGTACTGGTAAGTTCACCTAAATCATTAACACCGGCAACATAAACCAAAGTATTTCCGGTAATAGCTAAAGCACCACCGAAAACAGCTGAAGGCAGAGAAGTTGCTGAAGACCAAACATCAGTTACAGTATTATATACAAATACATCAGCTCTATAGTTACCAGATGTAAATGCATCAATACCTCCGGCAACATAAATGTACTGACCGTAGGTAACTGCTTTACACCAGGCAAGAGTAATTGGCAGAGGAGCCACGGTTTCCCAAGTTCCCATTACTGTGGAACGATATACTGTGTTATAATATGAATCAACACTGTTCGAACCGCCAATAACAAAAAGTTGGTCACCCACAATAGCTGTAGCATGGAAGAGATTACTTACAGGCAAATTTGGTAAAGATATCCAGGTATTTGCATGTATATTATAAGCAAGTACTTCTGTACCAAGAGATCCACTTCCACCCACACTAAGAACATAACCTGTTCCATCGGCAGCAACATAGCCAACACCGCTACCGGCATAATTTGGAGCAGGAATAGCAGCACCGGCAGTCCAGGCAGATCCGCCAACAGGATAACCTGCTGCAACTGATAATGTGGTAGTCAGTTCATTATTAGTGGCAAGTAAATCACCGACCAACTGAGTAGTAACAGTTACAGTATAGTCACCAGGAGCAGTTGGAGTCCAGTTAGCGAAAGTAAGCTGGGTAGTTCCGCCTGTAGCCAAGGAAGTTGCTCTTTGGATTGAACTGTAGGTACCGGGAGTGATAGTCATTTGAACATTGAAGGTTTCGGTAGAAGTACCGTTATTTATGACAGTTGCTTTAGGAGAGATAGCTGATCCGACAGGTTGAAGGGTTGGGATGTTGTTAATAGAAACAACAGCCACATCATGAGCAAGAGCATTGCTAACAGTGATGTTATCAACATATAAGTCATTACCGTAAGCACTAATACCATGGAATTTGACTTTGTTTGTTCCTGCAGGCAGAGGTATTGATTTAGTTGCCCATTGTTCTGCTGTAGGAATAAATGTACCAGTAAGTGTTCCACCAGTATTTAAGGGGCCAGCAGAACCACCGTCATAGATGATCAGGCTGGTATAGGTTGACCCGCCATCAGTTGATGCTAAGATTTCCAATTGATCGTTTTCACCTGAATAAGTAGCATAAGCATGGTTAAAGGATAAAGTTGCATTGGAAGTGCCTATGTTAAAAAGAGGAGAAATCATATCCAGAGTTCCGCTGGAGATACTATAGAAATTAGCTTTGGCACTTCCGGTTCCTGGAGCACCATAGCCATTAGGAGTACCTAAGACCCAGGGAGTTGCTGCCAAAGTCCAACCTTCCGGAGGGAAAGTAGTACTGGAGAAATCCTGAGTAAAGGGAATTTCCAGAGGAGCTATGATATTGATGTTAGCAATCTGAGTATTATTAGCAGCATTACCATCACCAAAAAGAGTTGTGGTTACGGTTATTGTATGAGTTCCAGCTGTTGTAGGAACCCAGTCACTAAAAGTAACCTGTTGAGAAGTAAGAGATGCTAATAAGGTTACAGTCTGAGTGGAAGTATAGCCACCAGGTGTGATAGACATATTGACAGTGAAAGTCTTGGGATTAAGTCCATAGTTTCTCACTGTAGCTTTGGGAGCGATTGTGGCATTAATTGGTTGTGGTGTAGTAACATCAACAGAAAAGACACCAACATCTGAAGCAAGAAGTGCATTTGGAGTAAAAGTATATATCATACCAGATGTTAAAAATGCCACATGAGCAGTACCTACTGTATTGTTTGGTACAGTAGAACTATAGGTTGGAGGAGAAGCAGGTGTTACGCTGATATAGTTACTCGCGGCATCATTAATACCAATAGATACCGATTCAGAGCCACCAGGTACATTTCCCATAGTACCATATACAAATTCAACTTTATTAGTTGTTTCGTAGAGTTTAATCTGGAAATTGATTAAATTAGTAGTACCGACATACCAGGCAATATCCTTGAATTGTACGGTTAATACTCTGGTAGTTCCAGTACCAGTTAAAACATATGAAACAGTACCAGTGGCACTGGTACCCAAATCGTCCCAAAATGCAGCTAAAGCTGGTCTGACAGTTGTAGAATTAATTACGTTTGTCCAAGCATTAGATGTATTAGCTGTACCTAAAGTTACAAAACCATTTGTACATGATTTGAATTGAGTATAAACAACTCCATCATAAACAAAACTGAAACCAATATCAGTTGCAGCTGATAATCCGTCATCAACAGATGCACCGGTAAGTGTTGTTCCACCGGTAATTTCAGTATATGTACCAGTACTTGAACCGAATGTATAATCAGTTACAGTAGCCTGGAGACTAAGTGACATGCCAAACAGGACAAGCATTAGCGTTGTCATAATTAATAATTTTTTCATATTCTTTACTCCCTCTTGAGCTTAAGAAACATAAGTTAATAATAAAAGTCGGAAGCAAATTCCTGACTTTTAAACATTTTTCAAATACTAACCGTAAAAAATACGGTTACTACTTACATTAAATATACAAATTAATGAGTTAAGGATATATCAATAGAGCTATGCTGAAATTTGAAAAAAACACTAAAAACCAAAGCACAATACTCTAATACTTATTCCTTATTCTTTTATTTCCTTAAAACTCTGTTCTAAATAAACAGGATTAGCGTTTTAGGATTGGTGGATTTACTTGGAAGAATTACTTCCGGTTTGTTTGCGACGGTTGTGGTTAAGATTCAAAAAACTGGCTGAGTGTGTGGAAGCTGTCTTTCGAGATTTTTTATTATCTATATTTCTTTTAATATTAATCGAATCTGTAGATGCTTCATAAAAGCGATCCTGTAGATTTGCATCAGGAAAGAAACAAAAATCAATTTCCCAAAAAAGAGAATTCATACAACCTCTTAGTTTAACATATTATTAAAATAAACTTTAAATTCAGTACTTTGAATTCCACATTGCAAAAAATAGGATATTAGATTTACCTTGTCAAGATAAAAAATGTTTTTTTTCATTTTTTTAAAGATAGAAATATTTCCGGGAATGTAACCGCGAGTTATGCGAGTTAAACGTAGGGGGAAGGGAGAAATTGAGAGTTAAGAGTTGAGAGTTGGAGGAAGGGAGGGAAATGGACTATATGGACAGAAAATTATGTTGAGAAGAAACAGAAAACCCAAATAGTTACAATTATTTCTCTTTTCACTTATTCGTATAATTCGTGAAATTAGTGGTTAAAGCTCTCGAAAAAAGGGTTGGATCGGACGTTTAATAGAACGCAGATTTACGCAGTATTCGCAGGTTATCGCTGGTATATAGTCGTCATTCAAGAATCGGAAATTGAGAATTAGGTCAGACGAATCGGATTGGTCGGACGTGTCATTAAAAAACCAGTCTGAAGGCTGGTTATACTTAAGAATTGGACAAATGATTATTTGTCCCTACTAGCGGATCCACAACTAACCACGTCCCCATTTGTGGTAAAGCTCTCTTAGTACGAAAAAGGGTGGCCTTTCGGCCACCCACATTAGTAATTAATAATTCATTAGCCGTTAACAACTAACAACTAACAATTAACAACTATTTAAGCATCATCATTTTTTTGATGGATGTGTATTTGCCAGCAGTCATCTTATAGAAGTAAACACCAGTACCAACGGTTTTGCCATTGTGATCTTTACCATTCCATTCGAGTCTGTAGCTACCGGCATTTTGTTGTCCGTTAACTAAAGTTCTGACTTTTTCACCTTTGATGTTATAGATATTAATACTTACATTCCCTGCTTCCTTAACTGAGTAGTTAATAAAAGTAGAAGGATTGAAAGGATTAGGATAAGCATTGTTAAGTGTGGTTTTTAATTCAGCTGGTGGAGGAGTAGTTATAGTACCGGTTTTAACTTCGATAGGACCGAAGAAAGAATTTGTATTATCGATATTTACATTCTCTAACCAGTAGTAGTAAGTAGCATCAGATTCAACTTCAGCATCTTTCTGAGTGTAAGTTGTGGCAGAACCTTCAGCGATACCGTCAACAATCATATAAGGGTTGATTTTTTCGGCATTAGCCATGATGGGTTCAGTTGCACGATAGAGATTGAAGCCCTGATTATCAGTCTCGGATTCTGTTCTCCAGCTAAGTTGAACAAAACCATTTTCAACGCTCATGAAATTAGCATTGAAGTAAGCAAGAGTTACAGGAAGGGTTCCTGGATCAGTACCGAACATAATTGCGATTTCGCCTGCTTTAGCAACTGGGAACAAGGGTCCACCAGTACCGTTAAAGAGGTAATTTACACCTTTATCACCTGTAGCATTTTCTAAACCAACAGTACAAGCGTTAAGAGCAGCTAAATCTGACTTTTGTAAGTATTGGAATTTAATCGCACCATTGGGCATAAGGATAGCCTGGAATGTAACATATTCAGCAAGTGCAGATCCTGTATAACCTAAATGATCCCAAGTAACAACAAAGTTGCTTCCGGAATTACCAAAGTATATATGAGTTGCAGCTGGATAGTATTCCATATCATCCCAGAAAGGAGCTATCATAGCATTAGGATTAACGGCTGCTGGAATAAGGGCATTTGTAAATCCAGTTTCGCCTACACCAAAGGTAATTAAGCCATTTGTAGTAACAAAGCACTGAGTATAATCAACACCAAAATAGTTGAAGGTAAATCCTAAATCAATAGGTCCCCAATAACCATCATCGGTTGTACCAGAATGAGGATAGGTAGGATCATCAATAGTACCGTTAATAACTGTTGCAACTAATTCATTAGTTGTTGTATTAGCCCAGCTAAAAACAGGATGAGCAGCATCTGCAGTTGTACTATTTGAATAGTAATAACCACCATATACTGAAGCAGGATCTCCACCACCATAATTATAATCAATAGCAAGACCAGTTAAGGTGACTTCATGAGAAGCTTTGCCAAAATCGTCTATAACAGTAATCGTTGCATTTTTTGTCCCGGCTGATCTGGGAGCAAAGTTAGCACTGAAGGTCATAGATTGGTTTTGAGCTAAATTAACAGGATAAGTGTTGGCATCAGTTAAAGTAAATTGACCTGCATCAACTCCGCCTAAAGCAACGGATGTAATATTCAGTGCAGACATACCAAGATTTTGGACTGTAATATTGAATAGAGTACCTACTCCATTCACAGCAACAGATCCAAAATCATGAGAAGTTGCATTAATGCTAAACTGAGGATCTGAAGAAACATTAATAACCTGGAAATTATCCAAATCAAAATAGAAATCTCCAGCAGCTTGTACACCTTCAATTCTAACAATGCCGTTCAATCCTTCATAAGCACCTAAGTCAACGCTAACTGTAGCCCAAGCATTAGAAGTTACGTGATTACTCTGATCAATTACATAAATAGGAGAAAATGTAGCACCTGCATCTGTAGATAATTTCACTGTAAAAATTTCAGTTGCAGTCAATGTAGTTCCTGTTGCCGGATAACTTGAGTAATCAACAATTCTATAATCAAATTTTAAAGTAGAATTTGAAGCCAGGGGGCCTAACTTAGGAAGTTGGGCATAACAGGATAAGATTGTACCATAAATATTTTTGGTTAATCCATTAGCTGTATTACCATGTGTAGCATTAACGCTCATATCTGATGTCCAACCGGCAGGAAGAGTTAAGCCCGCACTGAAATCCTGAGAGAAAGGAATAGCGACAGGATCAATCTTAGTTCTGGTAACACCAGCAAGAGTGTTGTTTGCACTGGTATCTTCATTTAGAGTAATAGTACCACCAAATGTATAGGTTCCGGCAGTAGTCATGTTGTATCCTGTAGAAACCCGTACATCCAAGGTGGCACTTGCATCCAAAGTCCCTGAACTAACAACAACAGCATCAAAAGTTGTTGGATTTGGGCCAGTTACAGAAGCATTTAAAGTTACATTGTTTGTAGAAAAATCAAATGAGGTAGTTCCCACATTCTTAATTTGATAAGTTACTGTTTCGGAAGCGGTATATTCGCCAGTGGCTACTGGAGAAGATACACCTAATAATGCTAAATCTGTTCCTGCAGCGGGAGCAAAAGTAACCTGAATGTTGGGTCTGGTTGCTGACATTGTTACAGAAGCTGGGGCAGTGTTATCAGCCTGTGCTTTAGCACAAGTATTAGTAACTGAAGTATATCTGAATGTAGGATAACTGGCTGTTCCCCCGCCAGTATAATTGCCTTCAGTTAAAACCAGAAGGTTGTTCCCTGAGAATGCAAAGGGTGTAGTTAAATTGATGGTAAACCAGCCAACCGGAGTAAATTGCAGAGTTCCGTCATAGACCAAAGTGGCATCTGTAAGGTAACTGGCCCAAGTACCAGAAGCTGCAGTAGTAGCTGTGGTAGATTTCATATAAATTTTGACAGGAGCATTTATAGCCTGAGCTGCGTTTACATACCAAGCTAAAGAAGTGATATTACCTGTGTTTGCAGCAAGATCTGCATTAGTGTACAAAGCTGCACATCTGCTAAATCCGTAATAAATGTTAAACGGATATGATTGTGCTGACGTTCCCGTACCGATTGTTACGGTAGTTTGACCAAAAATACTGAGCACTGTCATCATTAACAATGCTACGATTAGTAATTTTTTCATACTTTTTTCTCCTTTTTTTATTTTGGTTTAACCAAATAAATCTCTCTGAGTAAAGTATCAAACGCTCATTTGAAGCTAATTTGAGCGAATTCTCTAATGGAAAGTTGTCACTAAAAAGTTTAACATTCCATCAGTCCCCTACTTTACAATGTTAAAGTAGAATATTATTAGAAAGATGTCAAGAGGAAAAATGAGAAATTCCAGAGTTTGTATAGGTAGAAAAATCTGGTTTGGTTTGACGAGTTGGACAGGTCTGCCGAGTCTAAATAGTCCTTTATTAAACCAGTCGGCAGATTGGTTTAAAAAAGCCTTCTCTTATAAAGCTAGCTGTAGGAATCAGGAGCAGGATTTGTGATATTTAACATTAGCAAAACCCGAACTGTGCAATAGAATCTTCTCAATCTGGCTGAAGCTAACTCAGTGGGCTGGGGAGATTTTGAGAGATATACAATCTCACTCACCATATATTTATTATATAACTTCGTTCGATTGCAAGCCTTCACTTTTCATGATCTTCGACCCAGCTTGGAAACCTCAACTGCACAATCCAGGTTAAAAATGCCATGAACACCAAGGATGAAGAGGGCAATCAGTGGGCAGTGAGCAGGTGGCAGGGGGCAGTGAAGGGGAAATTGGGAATTAGGTCGAACGAGTCCGACAAGTCGGACATGTCACAGGGAGAACGCAGGTTTCTGGGGAACAGAACTATACGGACTTACATGGACTTACATATAACTAACACGGACGAATGAGGAGAAAAATTGATAATTGAGAGTGTGGAGGAAATGAGCCTGACATGTCATTGGGGAGAAGAAGGGAAAAACACTTGAAATCCGGGCAAAAAAAAAGAGCAGATTTAATCTGCTCTTTATGAGTTTATGATACAAATATTCTCTTTTTTTCTTTAATTCTTCCGGCTTTACCTTTAGCGGTTCTCAGATAGAACAGTTTAGCTCTTCTGACATGACCGAAACGCACGATTTCCAATTTATCAATCTGGGGAGAGTGCTGCGGGAAAATTCTTTCCACTGCAATACCGTTACTGAGTTTTCTAACAGTAAAGGATTTAGATGAGCCTGAGCCTCTTTTTTGAATGACGATACCTTGAAAAACCTGGATTCTTTCTTTACTACCTTCTTTGATCTTGTAGTGGACTTTAACAGTATCTCCTACTCTGTATTCCGGGAGATCGGTTCTTATAAATTCTTTACCGATTAATTGTAGTATATCCATTATTCCTCCTTATATTCTTCGGAAATTAACCTATCCAGGACAATAGCTACTGCACTTCTGACAGAAAGGTGATTATAGTTTGAAACACCAATAATCGATTGGAGTACATGATCGGCTTGAGCATGGATCTCCGCAGTTAATCCGTTTCCGGTTCCGAAGAGGAGCAGAATAGGTTTACCCGAATCTCTTTTGATTTTTATTAGATCGGGGATAGTAATCTGTCTTTCGGACTTAGCAGCTGTTGTCGTAATAACAAGTGGATTGGTTAATTCCTGGTTGTTAATAATTTTAATTGTTTCATCTATTGTTCTACTGAATTTAATGACTGATAATGCTTCGACTCTGTCAGGATTATAGGACAGGGCAATGTCAGTATTCCAGAAATTCAGTACTTTACTAAAAAGTTCATGTTGGGACATGATAGGTTGAATGATAAAAAAATTCTTAATTCCAAAAGTATGACAACTTCTGGAAATATCATGAATATCGAGATTGGTAATTGAAGTATTCACCACTTCATTGGTCTTATTCAGGACCGGATAATGTACCAAGCCAAGATAAATATTATTTTTCATTTAACAATTCAGGCCTTTTTAATCTGGTTAGATCCAGGGCTTTGTTTTTACGCCAGTTTTCAATTTCTTTATGATTACCATTAAGCAGTACTTCGGGTACTGAAAGACCGTTAAACTCACGGGGTCTGGTATAATGCGGACACCCGAGCATCTTGTTCTGATGCGAGTCAGTCAAAGCTGAATCAATATCATGGAGGACACCTTCCTGCAGTCTGGCGACGGCATCGATAAGAACCATAGCCGGGATTTCACCGCCGGAGAGAACATAATCTCCGATGGAAATTTCATCGGTAATTTCTGTATCTCTGATTCTTTGATCGATTTCTTTATAGTGTCCGCAGAGCAGGATGACATTATCAATTTGGGAGTATTCCTGAACGATCTGTTGGGTCAGGAGTCTTCCCTGTGGAGTGAAATATATAACGGGTGCAGGGGCTATATTTTTCACAGCCTGCAGGCAATTATAAATAGGCTCGGGAGTCATAATCATACCTGAACCACCTCCATAAGGATAATCGTCAACTTTTCTGTGTTTATTTAGAGAATAATCTCTAATATTGAAAAGATTCACTTTAAGTTTTTGGTTTTCAATAGCAATGGCGATCATGCTTTCAGCCAGAAATCCGTGGAACATGTCGGGAAAAAGGGTCAGCACATTAATTATCACAATAGAATCAGCTCCTCGATATTTTTCATTATAATGACTTTCTTTTCTTTATCGATACTGACGAGAAAATAGTCAACATGAGGTACGAGAATTTCTTTTTCCTGTAGATAATCAATGACGAAAACGCTTTGTCCGCTATTGTCCCAGTAGTCGATAATTTCACCAATTTCTTTATCTTCGAAGACGACTTTGTAGTCGATCGGGTTAAACCCCTGGGCATCGAGGGAAAGTTTTTGGATCAGATCAGACGGGATCTGGATTTGCACATTCATTTCATTGACAAGTTCGGGGTAAATATCATCATCCTGAAAGGAGAGATAGAATTTACCATCGACTTTCTTTTTTTTGCTAATGGTCACAAATCTCACTCTATGGTCTGTAAAGATCAAAAAGACATCATTGGATTTCAACAGGAAAGGCTTGAAAACCTGGTTAGGTTTAAACTGAATCCAGTTTGTCGCCGGATCATATTTTCCAAGCTTTCCTATTGAAATAAGATCTGAAATTTGCATTACTCGATGATTTCGAGTTCGGCTCTTTTTCCTTGTTTTGTCGATACGGCATTGATAATTGTACGGATAGCACTAGCAGTACGACCTCTTTTACCAATAACTTTTCCAATGTCTGCCTTAGCAACGCGTAATTCATAAAGAGTGACTTTATCACCAGAGATTTCTTTGATGTTTACTTCGCTGGGGTCATCAACCAAAGCTTTTACGATAAATTCAATTAATTCTTTCATGACTCACTCCTTTGCTTAATTAGACTCAGTAGTTTCTTTTTTTGTATATCTGATTTTATGCCATTTCTCCATTATACCTGCTTGTTTGAACAAGGACTTTACGGTTTCGGAGGGCTGAGCACCCACTTTAAGCCACTTAAGAGCTATTTCTTCATCTAAGTTAACTATAGAAGGTGTATGTTTTGGATCATAATGTCCTATACATTCGAGATATTCTCCATCTCTTTTCTTTCTGGAATCTACAGCAACAACGCGATAAAATGGCTTGTTGATAGAGCCCATTCTGTGTAGTCGAATAGCAACCATTCTAATCTACTCCTTTTCTTTCTTTTTCTCGAGAGGTTAAACTTAATCAACAATAGATAAAGTCAAGTTTTATTTTTAAAACGGGAACGGGAGTTTCTTCATAAACTTGGAATTATTCATGTTTTTCAGCATCAATTTCATTTGCTCGAATTGTTTGAGCAATCTGTTTACCTGCTGTACAGAGGTTCCGCTGCCTTTAGCAATTCTAAGTCTTCTGCTGCCATTAATTAAATCAGGTTTCTCCCTCTCTTTAAGAGTCATGGAATAAATAATGGCTTCTGTATGTTTCAATTCTTTTTCATCTACTTTAAAATCTTTCATGCCTTTGGCACCCAAACCAGGAATCATGTTCATGATTTGTTCCATAGTACCCATTTTTTTGATCTGTTGCATTTGTTCGAGGAAGTCGGTAAAAGTAAACTGATTTTTACTCAGTCTTTTAGCCATCTTCTCGGCGACATCCATATCCATAGTAGCCTGAGCTTTCTCGATCAAGGAGAGTACATCTCCCATACCGAGTATGCGGGAGGCCATTCTGTCGGGATAAAACTCTTCCAGATCACTGATTTTCTCACCTATGCCGATGAAAGCAATGGGCTTGTTGGTAACTGCCTTTATGGAAAGAGCGGCACCACCTCTGGCATCACCATCCATCTTAGTGAGAATCACACCGTTGAACTCCAGCAGATCATTGAATTCTTTGGCTACATTAACGGCATCCTGACCTGTCATCGCATCTGCAACAAAAAAGATATAATCAGGATCAAGAAAGTTCTTGAGATCTTTAACTTCCTGCATCATGTCTTTGTCGATATGTAAACGGCCGGCTGTGTCAAATATGGCTAAAGTACTTTGATTATCATTAGCTATTTTTATGGTTTCCTTTGCTATATCAATAACGTTTTTGGTTTCTTTGCTGACAACGGGTATATCGAGTTGTTTACCCAAAACCTGTAATTGATGGATAGCAGCGGGACGATAAATATCGCAGGCAGAGAGAATAGGTTTGGCACCTTTCTTTCTGAAGAAGCTGGCCAGTTTGGCACAGGCAGTAGTTTTACCAGAGCCTTGTAAACCAACAAGCATGATCTTTGTCAAACGGTTATCGTGAATACGGACATTAACTTTCTCACCACCCATGAGGTGAATGAGTTGTTCATGTACGATCTTGACGACCTGATGTCCGGGTTCCAGGCTTTTTAAGACTTCCTGACCGACAGCTCGGGCTTGGATTTCATTAATAAAATTCTTTACTATTTTAAAATTGACATCAGCTTCGAGCAAGGCCATGCGGATTTCTTTTAAGGAATCCTGAATATTTGTCTCAGAGAGTTTTCCTTTTCCTCTGAGATTCTTAAATACATTATTTAGTCTTTCCGATAAGTCGTTAAACATTATTTCAAGCTCCTTATGGAATCTGCGTAATTGAGAGATTTAAAGATATAAGACCCTGCAACCAGAATATCAGCACCTGCATGCCAGAGAGATTGGGCATTGTTATTAGTAACTCCGCCGTCAATTTCTATTTCAAAATCAAGGTTTTTATTCTTACGTAGAAGGTCTAATTCTTTGATCTTATCTATAACCAAAGGAAGAAAAGACTGACCGCCAAAGCCCGGATTGACACTCATCAATAGAATGAAATCCAGATCCGGCAAGACGGGCAAAAGAGTCTGAACAGGTGTTGCCGGGTTAAGTGCTACTCCTGCTTTAATCCCTGCTTCTTTGATTTGAGAGATAATTCTGTGAATATGAAAAGCTGTTTCCTGGTGGAAAGACAGATACTTGATCCCTGTTTTGGCTGCTAATTGAATATAGTCCTGAGGATTTGTAACCATCAGATGCATATCCAAGGGAAGCTGAGTAATTTGTGATATCCTCTCCACAATGGGAAACCCAAAGGTAAGATTTGGCACAAAATGACCATCCATAACATCCAGATGGATTAAATCAGCACCTGCTGTATCTATAGCTCTCAGCTCTTTTTCCAGATTCAGGAAATCAGCTGACAAAACTGAGGGAGCAATTCTTTTCATAATTTAGTTCTACTTATAAAGATGATATCTTTGAGATCAAGCTTACATCTTTCCTTTATTCTTTTTAAGATCATTTGTTTATTCAGAGTTAATTCCTGCATCCAGACATTATTGGTTACCCCAATAAATACTGTTTTATTCTCCATTTTATAAACAAAAGATCGCTCTGCAAGAATTTTGCCAACTATCTCTTTCCATTGCAGAGCGAGAATTATCAGCGGTTTATTTTCACTTCCCGCTATTTTGAATAACAATTTATGTAATCTATTACCTATTTGCTTAAATGCCATTGGTCCTAGAATACTGTTTTATCTTTACTAACCAATGAGGCTCCGACCCAACCCAATGCAGTAACACAGATGAATATGTAATAAACAAGGCCTAAAGTTGCATAACTGCTATCAATATTCTTGATAGCAAAGGCAGGTACTGCTGATATAATTACGAGCAGTAAATATCCCAGAGAAGCTAAAACAATATTCTTCCCTTTAGATTTATTAATAATCATCACAGACACAAAGATAATAGCCATAATTCCTACAGTTATACCAATTAAGGCACCTACAGAAAACTGACCGGGTCTGAGTGAGTTAAGAATCAGAGTTGGAAGTATTAAACATGCAACAATAAAAATAGCACCAAGTGCAGTCTTGATTGGATTAGCCCATTTGTTTTCCTTATAAACTCTTTTTTGATGGGTCTTAGCATAAAGAACCATACAACCCAAGCCAATGGCAAACAGAATTCCGTACAGAGGTACCATTACTACAGGTTTGTCTGTAGCAAAACCCACTGCGGAAAAAATACCAATTAAAAGAACCCAGGCTAATACCTGAAAAATAGCTTTAATAGCTTTCATTGCAACCTCCCGATTAGCAACTTTTTGATTATTCTATATTATCATTATTAATAATAACATTAACCTGTGAATTAATATCAGCACCAAAGTGCAAATTCACAGCAAAAGTGCCTATAGCTTTCAATTGCTTTTCCATGACGATATGAGTCTTATTCACGGCAATACCTAATTTGGCAAACTCATTGGCAATATCAATCTCAGATACTGAGCCAAAAAGATGACCTTCTTCGTCAGCTTTACGTGTAAAAGTAATCTTGGCTGCTGCTGCCTGGGCAGCTAAAACTTTCAATGCTTCGTGTTTTTGTACTTTAACTAATTCAGCATCTTTTCTAATGGATTCCACTTTTTTAAGATTTTGTGGAGTAGCCATAACAGCTAATTTTTTAGGGAGAAGAAAATTTCTGGCATAACCATCGGAAACAGTAAGGACATCGCCTATCTTTCCAACATTATTTATGTTTTCAGTTAGAATCACTTTCATTATTTTTAACCTCCATAATACTAAGTTTTCTAAAGTTTACCCAAAAATCGAGTAAACCGACTAGGACTATAATCAGCAGTGCAAAGTAATTTAGAATCAAAAAGATGACAAAAAAGAACATCATCCATTTTGATTGTCTTAAAAACCTTCCCAGGAAAAAATCAACTATAGCAAATCCCTGTAACAGGAAAAGAACTGAAACAATAAGAACTAAGTCTAACCCGGTTGATTTTGTTTGGGGATAGAGGTATAAAACCAGTCCCATGACAAAGTACCAGATAATATTATTGTTCCAGCGAATAAGTTGATGATTCCATTTGAGAAAGAACTTTTTGGAGAACCATAAGGCACCCAGGTATGCTGACAGTTCCATAAAAATGGCCCAAAGAGCAAATTGATGCTGCAGTATAAATGCTTTTAGACTAGTAAAAGAATTCTGCAGAAGAGTTAATTGCTCCTTATCACCGGAAAAGTTTTGCTGAAGAAAATTAGAGTTTTGTTGAAAAACCAACTCCAATTCTTTTTGTAAGGGACCTGAGAAAAGGGTTACCCGAATCAATCCATAACCTATATTCAATAAGAAGCAAAGGAGTAGAGCTCTTTCGTAGCTAAATCCTGTTCTAAAGAAGAAATGGAAGGAAAGACCCACAACAGCTACTCCGAAGATAGAATCAGTCAAAGTATGAAAGTTGATGAGTTTACCCAAATACATCGCTCCGATGCATACAGCAAAAACAGTAAAAAACACATATAAATCATAAGCTTTTTTGTAAACAAAATCAGAGCTTATGTTAATTATAAAGAACAAACTCACAAATGGTGAGAATATTGCCATGACAGAAGCCAGTATGGCTCTAACAATCATATCTATTCAATCACGTAAGGAATCAAAGCCATATGACGGGCTTTTTTGATTTCTCTGGCTACTCTTCTTTGATGTTTAGCACAGTTACCATTCATGCGCATGGGATCGATTTTCCCGGTTTCAGAAACGTAGTTGTACATCAAATCAATATTTTTATAACTGATTTTCAGTTCTTCTTTTACACAAAATCTACAGTTTCTTTTCTTGAACACTTTTTTCTTTTTATCGTATTGACTCATTATTATCTCCTTTCATTAAAATGGCACATCATCATCGATGGAATTGTAAGAAGAAGGGTTGTATTCATTAAGGGCCGGATTAACGGGTGCAGCTTCTTCATGAGCACCATCCGGATAAGAATTTCCCTGTCTTTCTAAAGGATGGATTTTGTTGGCAACAATCTCCACTACTTTTCTATTTACATTATTGTTGTCTGTATAATTTCTTGTCTGCAAATAGCCTTCTACTAAAACAGGAGAACCTTTCTTAAGCTGTTCGGCAGCAATTTCCGCAGTCTTGGACCAAGCAATTACATCAATAAAACTAGCAACAGTTTGAAATTGTCCTTGATCGTCTTTGTAAGATCGATCGAAAGCCAAAGATATATTCGCTACAGGCATACCCTTTGGAGTATATCTCAGATCGACATCTCTGGTAAGTCTTCCACTAAGCATCATAGTGTTTATGCGAGGGAATCTTAACATATTAGCCATAATAAACCTTAATCTTTGTCACTAAGCAAATTAAATCTTAATACTTTTTCGTTCAAACGATAGAATCGTTCCATTTCGATAGCTTTTTTGGCATCCATTGTAAAATAATTTATGAAATAGAAGCCTTCTTTCTTCTTGTTGATTTCATATGCCAGCTGTCTTTTTCCCCAGTTATCTGTCTTAATAATCTCGCCACCATTCTCTGTAATCCAATTGGTGATCTTTTCATTCTCTTTGAGGGTCTCATCGTTACTCAATACTGGGTCGATGATAACCATACTCTCGTACTTATTAACCATCTATTCCTCCTATGGTCTGTTGATTCTGAGTTATTTTCTCAGAATAGGATTTTTTGTTTTTACTATAATACTTTAAAATCCCGTCAAAATTATCTTCAAGATAAATATTTAACATTTCATTAGCAAACTGAAATGTTGATTCCAATATTTTGCGTTCACTACTGGAAAAATCTCCTAAAACAAAATCAGCCAGTTTTTTCTGACTGGAATTCCCGACTCCTATTCTCATTCTGAAAAAAGGAAATTCAGGGTTATCACTTTGGATAGATTTCAGCCCGTTATGGCCGCCATCGCTCCCGTTCTGTCTGAGTCTGATCTCACCCAGTGGTAGATTCACATCATCTGAAATCACCATCATTTCTTCCACACTATGGTATTTGAGAAATTCTCTGACAGCCAAACCACTGCGGTTCATATATGTCAGAGGCTTCAGGGCATAGTTTCTGCCGATCTGAGCGATTGCACTTTCCTTTTTCTTAGAAAATGATGCATGCTTGGTTTCGGCTAAATAATCTAAAACCATAAACCCTATATTGTGTCTGTTCTTTGCATATTCTGCACCTGGATTACCAAGCCCGACGAGTAGCTTCATTACTCAGCAGTTTCTGTTGCAGTTTTGCTTACTTTTTCGCCTTTGGGCGGATGAACAGATACGATTGACAAATCTTGAGCTGATTTGATCTGAAGGTTAGGTATTTTGATATCCTTAATATGAATAGATTGTCCTACTTTCAAATTAGTAATATCAACTTCATAATCTTCGACTACATCTTTGGGTAAACATTGAATATCCAATGTTCTGACAGTAATATCAACTACTCCGCCTTCTTTTACACCTACCGGAGTTCCAATATACTTAAGAGGAAGATGGATATTAATCATCTTGTCCTGACGTAATTCCTGAAAATCAACATGAGTTAAATCTCTGGAAACCGGGTGAATCTGTCTTTCCTTAAGAATTGTTAAATATTCCTTACCTTCAAGAGTAATACTAAAAAAAGCCAATTCTCCGATGCTTTTTTTATAGGTTTTCATAAAATCCCTTTTTAACAGGGAAATGTTTTGACCGGCTTTTCCATCTGCATAGATAATTGCAGGGATAAAACCGTTCCTTCTTAGCTGTGAGAGTTCGGACTTTTTACCGAGTTCTCTTTTTTCAGCCTCAACTTTCAATATCATTTTGCCTCCATCTGTGAATTTATCTAAAGAGAATACTAATAGACTCTTCGATATGAACTTTTTTTATTGCTGTCGCTAAAAGCTCGGCAATAGAAAGTTGTACAATTTTTTCACAGTTTTTCTTTTCTTTTGTAAGTGGGATTGTATTTGTGATAAACAGCTTTTCAATCGGAGAATTATTCAAATTCTCCAAGGCATTCCCGGATAAAACTCCGTGCACGCACGCAGCAAATACCCGCTCTGCTCCATGATTAATCAATACCTTAGCCATTTTTGTCATACTGCCTCCGGTATCGATAATATCATCAAACAAAATACAGGTTTTATCCTTCACATCGCCTATAATATTGAGGATCTCGGCATTATTATTATTGCCGGTCCGTCTTTTATCACCAATTGCTAATCCGCATTTCATTCTTTCTGCCAGGAATCTGGCTCTATTTGCACCACCTGAATCAGGTGAAACCACTACTATATTTTCCAAATTTAAGGTCTTGAAATATCTGGTAAAAATTGGAATCGAAAATAAATGATCAACAGGAATATTAAAAAATCCCTGGATCTGATCTGCATGCAAATCCACTGTTATTACTCTGTCTGCTCCTGCAACGGTAATTAAATCGGCTACAAGTTTCGCAGTGATAGGAACCCTGGGCTGATCTTTCTTATCTGATCTGGCATACCCATAATAGGGGATTACGCAATTGATTCTCTGAGCTGATGCCCGTTTCAATGCATCTATCATTATTAATAATTCCATCAGACTATCATTTACCGGATAACATGTGGGTTGGATAATAAACGCATCTGCCCCCCTGACATTATCATTAATCTTAACAAATGAGTCATCATTGCTAAACTTAAACACTTCTGCATCACCCATAGGGATTCCGGCATGTTTGGATACTTCCAAAGCCAATTCAGGGTTGGCATTCCCGGTAAATATTTTAAGTCTTGTGTACATCATTATCTATTCGTTAACTATTTCTTCGCCGCTTTCCAAAACTTCATTATACTTCGTAAGTATTAAATCTTCCAAATGAGTTCTGGCTTCGGTGTTGATTGGATGTGCAATATCACGATATTCCCCATTTTTAGTTCTTTGACTTGGCATAGCGATAAAAAGCCCGTTTTTCCCCTCAATTATCTTAATATTTCTGATAATAAAACAATCGTCGATAATGACGTTGGCAAAAGCTTTTAATTGCTTCGCAGTTCTTGGGAATACTTTTACATCAGTGATGTTCATTCGTCACTCCTTATGGTTTTTGTTTTATATGTCCAATAACCCCGGTTTTGGAACGTAATTTGACTATGTTTCAATTCATCCACATCAGAAAAAAAACCTATCACAGTCGCTCCACTACCAGAGAGCATGGCTTTTTGAGCATTCTGATTTTCCATTTCTTTAATTATCTCATCAATTATCGGATAATTTAATCTTATTCCTTCTTCCAATCTATTAAAAAAATATCCCGGCTCAGGTATTCTAAGAATATCTGTAAAATCTTTCGGCATATACCCAAATACTATGGATTGATATGCTTCCTTACTGGAGATCCCGAATCCGGGATTTACCAATAAAATATTATCAATTTCGATTGCCTGGGTTGGTTTAATAACCTCTCCTCTATTAGAACCTATGGCAGTCCCGCCAGTTAAAAAAAAATTAATATCACTACCAAAATTTGCAGCAATAGCATGCATTTCTTGTTCAGAAAAGTTTAAATCCCACAGTTCTGACAAACCTTTGATAGTTGCTGCAGCATTACTACTACCACCTCCCAAGCCGGCGGCAATGGGAATTTGCTTATTCAAGCTTAAGTTAGCACCACACTTCACTCTATACTTTTCTTTTATAAAGATCGCAACTTTATAAATCAGATTCTCTTGGTTATTCAAAGAATCATAATTAGACAAAATTTTTACATTATCGTCATTTGTCAAAACAAAACTTAATTCATCAGAAAGATCTATCTCTGAGAATACTGTTCTTATCTCGTGGAAGTTGTTGGGCAATTTGCCCAATACTTCAAGAAACAAGTTTATTTTTGCGTTTGAAAATAGAGAAAAGTCCTTTCTTTTGATCTTCCTTTTTTTCTCCATAATAGTAATAGTAATAATAGTAGTAGTAGCTGTAGCCACTATAATATTTTTCAAACTCAATACCATTAACAATTACTCCGGTAACTTCAGAATTAATTGTCTTCAGCATGTCCTTAACTCTTTTGATAATTTCTCTTTCTGTATTACCCACTCTGAGAACTAACAATAGCATATCTGCCTTTTTTGATAAAATCATCGCATCTGTAACTGCTATGATCGGCGGTGTATCCAATAAGATGAAATCATATTGCATCTTCAATTCTTTGATAAGATCATCCATCCTGTGGGAAGCAATGATCTCTGAAGGATTAGGCGGGATAAATCCGCTGGTGATAACAGATAAATTTTCAATATTTGTTTTCTTAATTATTGAATCTAAAGGAAATTCATTTTCAGATAAATAATCACTGGTTCCATTTTCTTTGTCCAATTCGAAAATATTATGAACCATGGGCCTTCTCATATCAAGATCAACTATAACTACCTTAGCTTTCATTTGAGCCATTGTAATTGCCAGATTCACTATTGATGTTGACTTTCCTTCACTGGGACCGGAGCTTGAGATAATCAAGCATAACGGGCCTGATTGCTTTTGTTTGGAGATAACATTTGTTCTTAAAGTTCTGTATGATTCTGCTACATGTGACTTTGGTGCATAGTGCGAAATCAAACGTGCAGAAATCTTTGTACTCTCATCCAATAATACTTGCTCTTCACCGGATTTTTGACTGACCATATCATCATCTTCTGTGTCCTGAGTACGCATATAAGGAATAGTTCCAAATACCGGTATCTGTACATATCTTTCCACATCATCCAATGTTCTGATCTTAGTATCCAGAGAACTGAAGAAGAAAGCAGAGCCTATTCCAAGACCAAATCCTAAAAAGATACCAATCAATACGTTCATTGCTTTTCTTGGTTTAATGGGAACTTTAGGTATCGAAGCCTGTTCAATAATTCGCACATTACCCATTTTAGCCTGTTCAGCGACTTTAGCATCTTCATATTTTTCAGTCAACAATCCATGTATTTTTTCGTCTATTGTATAATTTCTTTGTAATCTGGCTAATTCCAATTCTGCATCAGGTAATAAACTCATCTTCTTATTATACTCTTCATTTATTTCCTGTAAACTCTTGGCTTTCGCTATTGCGATGTTCTGATTGATCTGTGCTTCAGCTATTTTTCCTATCAAGTCGCCACGGTATGTTAAAAGATCTGCTGACCCGACTTTTATCGTAAGTACTCTCTTTAACTCTTCAGTTAATTGAAGTTTGGCATTCTCAAAGGACTTCTTCAATTTGATAATCTCAGGATGGGTCTCCGGATATTCATTATTGGCCTGTAGCTTGGTTATTTTGGACTGAGTATTCACTACTTCATCTTTTAACTGTTCAAGAAATGGTGTACTCGTACTGAATGTGATATTTGCCAGTAAAGAATCCTGGCGTGAAAGTTCGTTCTTTAAAAAGACTAAGTTCTTTTCAGCCATTATTAATTCTGTCTGAGCTGCTTGTAATGATGAAGAAGCTAATGCCGATACTTCAATCAATTTCTTGGTTTCTTCAGTTAATTCAAAGATCCCGCTTTCGATTTTATAATTTCTCAAATCCTCTTCAGAATTCTGTAGTCTTCGGCTGATCGCATCCAACTGTGTCTCTAAAAACTCTCTGATTGTTGTAAACTCTAATCTTGCAGACTGAGTATTTTGCTGGGTCAAGGCTTCAGCAACAGAATTTACTACTGCCATAGCTTCCTTAGGATCTGTAGATTCAAAACTGATTGTCAGCATATCTGATTCTCTTTTCGTATCAATTTTGATTCCTTTAATAAGAATATCTATTGGTGAGAAATCTTCTTCTTCTTCCTGTTTCTTCAAAAGAGGAAACAGATCCGAATCCGGATATTTCTTTAATAAATTTATCGCAGTATTGATAACAGGTTTACTCTTAACAATTTCGACAGTATTATTAATTGTATTATTACCTATTCCCTGACTGAGGAAATCAAAACCTTTGTTCTTTTGCTCTTCGAGAAGTACTTTAGCAGAGGTTTGAAAAATCTCAGGGGAATTCACCGTGTAAATAACAGTCAAAACCATCACTATAACAAAGATCCCAATGATCATCCACTTATTCTGATTGATCGTTCTTAAATATTCAGAAAATTTAATTTCCTGTTCGTTATTTTGGTCTGTATTAAAATTCTGTTCCATACTACTCCATTACTTAGATATCGATTTAACTGTGTTATATACACCCAAGGCAATTGCTACTTTGGATAAAAACTCTGTTACTTTGGAAAAAGCATAAAATGATGTGCCAGGTATTATTATTGTATCTCCTGGTTTTAGCACAGGTATAATATTCAAATCACCAGTTTGCGTAAACTTTTTGACATCAATTATCATCACTTTCTCTTCAGGGGTATCTTTACCTTCAACCACTTCTGTTCTTATGACTTTGATTTTGCTTAACTTGGCATTCTCAGTAGGTCCGCCTGCCAAAGAAATAATCGCCAATAAATCAGTATCATCGGGTACTACATAAAGCCCGGCATTCTTCACCTGGCCCCATATATACACATAAATCTTTAATTGTTCGTTGTCTGACATCGTGCCGGAATACATAAAAGCAGATGCAGAATTGCCTGATTGAAACGCACCGGCTCTTGCTTGGGCAAAACAAGAAAAGCCAATCACTGCCAGGAATATAATTAGAAACAGTTTTTTCACTGCAATATCCTCCAAGGAATTTAAAGGCAAATTATTAGTGCCATGATATTAGTCAAGCATTTACTCGAGATTGAAACTAAATTCCCTGGATTTAGATCCAAAGGGAACAGAATTTCCTGTCGTACTACCTAAAGCATCAACCCTCCACCAATAGAGCCCGGGTGTTAGAGTTGCCTCGTTTAAGGGATAGTCAACCACAAAATTTTCATCCTCAGTGATGTTCATAATATCCCTAAACCACAACAAATTCTTGTTCTCATCAAAAAGCAAAACTCTGAATCTTCTTACGGTTTCTGAACTTAAATTTCCACGGGAAAAACCAAATTTCAATGTATCAGTGATACTTGGAAGAGGTTTTATACTTTCATCAGTAGGAAATGTTAAGCCAGGTTTATCCAATAAACCAAATGATACTGTATCAGAGACAGTCCTATTACCGGATAGATCCTGCAATATTATGAAATAACTCCACACTGTCGTTGTTACAGATCCGGATACGTCTTCAAACTTATCCACATATTCATCATTCTCCGTATCTACAGAGTCAATTAATATTGGAGTTTGATCCAAATCACTGTAACGATAAATTCTGATCATCGCAATATCATTATCAATCAAATTGCCCCAACTCAACCTCAGCCAATTGTATTCTGCGACAGGAGATAATCCTGAATTTGCATCGGTAACCAACATATATTCTTCATTTACATAAGCGGAATCTCCGGTTTCCCCAAAATGCTCGTACAAATCCGGTTTGGTCGGTGGTGTTGTATCAACACTGGTAGCTTCTTTCCCAGAACACCCAAATAAAAATATTCCTATCATCATAGCAATTACAATATTTTGTAGTCTCATGATACCTTCCCCCATATTTATTCGTCTTTTATTTGCCATAACCATTATTTTGTAAAGGAAAATCTTCTGAATCTTAAAAAAAAATAACTTCATTTTTATTGACAGATATTTTTAAACTGATTTTTGACTTGATTATATGTGTTCTTGGATTTGAGTTTATCTAAACTATCTTTTCTAAGAAAGACTAAGTGCTATTCTCAATTCATGTGTTTTGAGAATAATTAAAAATTTTAAGAAATGAAAATAAAAAAAAGGAGATTTAAATGGCAGAAATGAAAAGAGTTTATCTGTTCGGTAACGGTAAAGCCGAAGGTAAAGCTGACATGAAGAACTTGCTTGGCGGAAAAGGTGCCAACCTCGCAGAAATGAATTTGATCGGAGTTCCGGTTCCTCCGGGATTCACCATCACTACTGAAGTTTGTACTGAATACAATTCCATCGGAGAAGAAAAAGTTAAAGAGCTCTTAAAAGGCGAAGTTGAAAAAGCTATCTCTGATGTTGAAAACATCATGAACATGAAATTCGGTGACCAGAATAATCCTTTATTAGTATCCGTTCGCTCCGGTGCCAGAGCTTCTATGCCTGGTATGATGGATACAGTTCTTAATCTCGGTTTGAATGACGATGCTATTATCGGATTGGTCAAAAGAACCGGGAATGAGAGATTTGTATGGGATTCTTACCGCAGATTCGTCCAAATGTACGGCGATGTTGTGCTTGGTATGAAGCCGGCATCTAAAGAAGAAGTTGATCCTTTCGAAGAAATTATCGAACACGCTAAAGAAGTTAAAGGCATTGAAAATGATGTTGATCTTAGTGTTGATGATCTTAAAGAACTTGTTGTTAAATTCAAAAAAGCAGTAAAAGATGTTACCGGCAAAGATTTCCCTTCCAATCCCTGGGATCAATTATGGGGTGCTGTATTTGCAGTATTCAACAGCTGGATGAATGACAGAGCTATTTATTATAGAAAATTAAATAACATTCCTCAGGAATGGGGTACTGCTGTTAATGTACAAGCTATGGTCTTCGGAAATATGGGACAGGATAGCGGTACCGGCGTTGCCTTCACCAGAGATGCTGCAACCGGTGAAGATATGTTCAACGGCGAATTCCTGATCAATGCTCAGGGTGAAGATGTTGTTGCCGGTATCAGAACTCCTCAGCAAATTACCCTCGAAGGCTCCAAACGTTGGGCTACCCTTGCTAAAGTTACCGAAGAAGACAGAAAAGCTAATTTCCCTTCTCTCGAAGAACTTATGCCTCATGTTTACAAACAACTTATCGAAGTTGAAACTAAACTTGAAAACCATTATAAAGATATGCAGGATATTGAATTCACCATCCAGGACGAAAAATTATGGTTACTCCAGACTCGTAATGCCAAGAGAACCGGTGCTTCCATGGTTAAAATTGCTATGGATCTCCTCAAAGAAGGTATGATCGATGAAAAAACTGCTCTGAACAGAGTTGAAGCTGGCCGTCTTGATGAATTGCTCCATCCAATTTTTGATACTAAAGCTATGGCTGATGCAAAAGTTATCTCCAAAGGTCTTCCAGCTTCTCCTGGTGCTGCTACAGGTCAGATCGTGTTCTTCGCTGATGAAGCCGAAGAATGGGCAGAAAAAGGCAAGAAAATCATCCTTTGCCGTATCGAAACTTCTCCTGAAGATTTAAGAGGCATGAACGTAGCTCAGGGTATTCTTACTGCCAGAGGCGGTATGACCTCTCACGCTGCTGTTGTTGCCCGCGGA